>JAYRLX010000005.1:23734-40949 GCA_041905125.1 Caulobacter sp.
CGCGGGATGATCAGGTCGATCGAGCGGTCCAGCCCCTGCAGGATCATGCCGACGGCGGCGCGATCCGGAGTCTTCACCGCCTGCACCGCGCTGACGGGCAGGCCCGCCGCGTCCAGGCCGCGCTCGATGGCGGCGTGGATGGCGAGGTTGGAGGCGATGCACTCCGAGCCGCCCCGCAGGATCACGGCGTTGCCCGAGCGCACGCACAGCGCCGCGGCGTCGGCCGTCACGTTCGGACGGCTCTCGTAGATCATGGCGATCACGCCGATCGGCGTGCGCACGCGGCTGATGTCCAGGCCGTTGGGGCGGGTCCAGCGCGAGGTGGCCACGCCCAGCGGATCGGGGATCTCGGCGACAGCCTCGACCCCGGCGGCGACGCCTTCCAGGCGCTTTTCGTCCAGGGCCAGGCGATCGAGCATGGGGCCCGAGACGCCATTGGCCTCGGCCCGCGCCAGGTCCTCGGCGTTAGCCGCCAGGATAGCGGGGGCCGCCTTGCGGATCTCGGCGGCCATGGCGCGGATGGCGGCGGTGCGCTGCTCTGGCGAGGCCAGACGCAGGGCGCGCGCGCCCTCGCGGGCCGTCCGGCCCATGTCCGCCATCGTCGCCTGCAAGCTCACGCCCGCGTCGTCCATGTTCGCTCGTCCCCGCATTCTTATGCTCAGGTTGAGCCTTACCTAGGCGCTTTCGAGGCCGGATGAAACCGGCTTCGTCTGAAAGCGGAGCGAGTTTTGGTGGGGCGCGTATTCGAGCAACTCACAGCCAAACACCTCCATCCGGTACAAGCCGCGCGGCGAAGCGCCGCCCTAAGGTCGGACATGGCGCCGGCGATCGTCGGGGCCTGACCCAGTTCCCGCCGCGGCGGGCTCCCGGAGATCCGCGGCATGCTCAAGACCTTGATGATCAGCGCGACGGCTTCCGCCTTGGTCGCCGTGGGCGGCTTCTTCGCCGTCGCGCCGGCGCATGCCGCGCCTGCCGCCGAAGCGGCCGCGGGGCCGGTGACCGTCGTTCTGGTGCATGGCGCCTGGGCCGACGGCTCGAGCTGGAGCAAGGTCATCCCGCTTCTGCAGGCCAAGGGCGTCAACGTGCTGAGCGTGCAGAATCCCCTGACCTCGCTGGCCGACGACGTCGCCGCGGCGAAGCGGGCGATCGCCTACGTGAAGGGACCGGTCGTGCTGGTCGGGCACAGCTGGGGCGGCAGCGTCATCACCCAGGCCGGCGACGATCCCAAGGTCAAGGCGCTGGTCTATGTCGCCGCGTTCGCCAACAGCGAAGGGCAGAGCGGCGGCGATCTGATCGGCGCCTATCCCAAGCAGCCCGTGCTCGACGAGGTGATCGCCGACGGCCAGGGCTTCCTCTATCTGAGCGAGAAGGGGGTGGCCGAGGACGTCGGCCAGGATCTCCCGAAGGCCGAGGCCAAGGTTCTGGCCGCCACGCAAGGCGCTTTGGGCGCGGGCGCCTTCGGCGACAAGGTGACGACCGCCGCCTGGAAGACGCGGCCGTCCTGGTATGTCGTCTCGGCCGACGATCGCGCCTTGAGTCCGGCCCTGCAGCGCGACCTGGCCAAGAAGCTGAACGCCAAGACCACCGTCCTGTCGTCCAGTCACTATTCGATCCTGTCGCATCCGAAGGAGATCGCCGCCGTCATCGAGGACGCCGTCAAGGCTGTTCAAGCTCAGGACCGCTAACCCCGCGCGCCCGCGTCTCGGGGGCTAGACCCGAATGGGTGGGCCTGGACCCACCTGACGAGATTGAGAGACGGTGACGAAGGGGCGACGCTCGCCATGACGGCCGCGAAAGCATGACGTCTTCGCGGGCAAGGAAGGCGCGTCCCATGCATTGCGACAAGGCCTATGACCGGCTCGAGGATCCTGTGGGGCGGGACGGAGCCGTCCGGCTCCGGGACCATCGCGCGGACTCCGCCGAGATCCCGCCCGAAATCGCGGTCATCCTCTCCAGCGTCGAAGACGGCCTGAGCCGTCTAAGGCGGCCCGATCCGGATCTGGAGGGGGTGCGGGATCTCCTGTGCGTGATCGCGGCGGCGGCGGGCGCCGCCACCGAACGTGATCCCTGGCCGGCTGAACGGCCTCGTGGCGTTGTCGACGCCACGGACTTTCCCGAAGTCGCGAAGGGCGGCCTGTCGCGATGGCAGCGGAAGCGCGCTGTCGGCATGATGACGCGTCTGGACGAGGACGCGCCGACGGTGTCGGAGCTCGCGGCCGCCTGTCGCCTTTCCAACGGCTATTTCATCAAGGCCTTCAAGCAGACCTTCGGCGCCACGCCGCGGCGCTGGCGGCTGCTGCTCCGGGTCGAGCGGGCCAAAAGCCTGCTCGTGTCCAGCGATCTCACCATCGCCGAGATCGCCTTGGCCTGCGGTTTCGCCGACCAAAGCCATTTGACCCGGGTGTTCGGCCAGATCGTGGGTGTTCCGCCGGCGCGCTGGCGGCGGAGATCCGTCGACATCACCGAGATGGCGACGGATCCGGCGGCGCTTCCGGTTTACACCGCGTCCCAGCGATAGGCCTTGTCCAGCCAGTCGCCGATCCGGCCGTCGGGGCGCGCCAGGCCGTGGATCTCGGCCATCTCCTTCTCCGACAGCTCGAAGTCGAGGATGTCGAAATTCTCCGCGATGCGCGCCGGGTTGCTGGTGCGGGGGATGGCGATGATTCCCTGCTGGATGATCCAGCGCAGGGTGACCTGGCCGGGCGTCTTGCCGTGGGCGCGGCCGATGTCGATCAGCAGCGGCTCCTGGGCGACCTTGCCCTGCGCCAGCGGCGACCAGGCGGTGATGGAGACGCCCAGTTCGTCGGCCTTGGCCTTCAGGGTCTTCAGCGACAGATAGGGGTGGTATTCGACCTGGTCGGTGGCGATCGGGGCGTCCGACAGCTTGGCGGCCTCTTCCAGCTGGGTCGAGGGGAAGTTCGACAGACCGATGGCGCGGGTCCAGCCCTTGGCGCGGACCTCGTTCAGGGCACCCAGCGTCTCGGCCAGCGGCACGTCGGGCTTGGGCCAGTGCAGCAGCAGAAGGTCGACATGGTCGAGGCCCAGCTTCTCCAGGCTGATCTCGGCGGAGCGCTGCAGGTCGCCATCGGCGAACTGGTCGATCCAGACCTTGGTGGTGACGAAGAGCTCGTCGCGCTTGATCCCGCTGTTCTTGATCGCCGCGCCGACGTCCCGCTCGTTGCCGTAGATCTGGGCGGTGTCGATGTGGCGGTAGCCGACTTCCAGGGCCTTCTCGACCAGCGGGACGGCGGTTCCGTTCTCCAGCTGCCAGGTGCCAAAGCCGATAGCGGGCATCAGGACGTCGCCGGAGCGGACGGCGGGGACGAGCTTGGACATCGAGAACTCCGAGAAAAGGCGGTCAGGCGGATATGGGGGCCGGTTTGGCCGGCGCCATCCGCGTCCGAACGCGCAGGAAGGCGATGAAGATCAGGCAGACCAGCGCGAAAGCAACGCCCATCTGGACAATCGTCAGCAGGACGGCCGGATAGCCGCGCTTGGTCACGTCCATGAAGGGATACGGATAGAAGCCCGAGACCGCGCCATGCGCCAGGGTCCAGGCGCCGAACAGGGCGGGAAAGGCCATCGCCTTCAAGGCCGCGATCCAGCGCGCCTCGCCCTCGCCGCCGCGAAAGGCCAGATCGACCAGGAAGAGCGCCGGGGTGGCCGTGTGATTGAGCGTGGTGGCGACGAGGCGCAGGCCCTGCGGGTTCCAGGTGTGGGCCAGCATCGTGTGGTAGACCACGGCGGTGATGGCCAGATAGGTCGCGGTCGCCGCGCGCGGGCCGGCCTTCTCCGACCACAGCGCCAGCCGGCTGTCCGGCGCGATCAGCGGCGCGGCCAGGGCGATGGCCGCCAGGGCGTTCGACAGGATCGTGAAGTAGCTGAAGAACTCGACGGTCTTGGCCGGCAGGGTCGCCAGGGTCTCGTCATAGGCCATCAGGCCGTATTGCAGCAGCGGTCCCGCCGCCGCGACCAGAGCGATCAGCAGCCGCCAGGCCTTGGTCTTGTCAGTCATGCGGTCCCCGTCGGGTGGTTGTCGTCCCAGGCCTTCAGCACCTTCTTCGGCGCGGTCGCCCGCCACTGGCGCAGCACCAGCCCCTCGACCGCGCCGGCATGGGCGCCGGCCAGGCGGATCAGGACGTAAGGATAGCCGCGGAAGTGGTCCGTGACATGGAAGACAGCGGGCTCGGCGTCGATCAGCATCTCCCGCTCGTCGAACGATACGCCAGGACAGACCAGGCTCTCGCCGTCCTCAAGCAGGCGGACCAGGAACTTGCCATGCGCCTTCAGACACGGCCGGCCATAGGCGGTCCCGTGCTCGACGCCGGGCAGGCGCAGGGCGAAGGCGACAACCTCGTCATAGGTCATGGGCGTCATAGGTCATGGGCAACCCCTCGGAGACGCGACTATATGTTGGCCATGGACTCCGACAACACCCTCAAGACGCCCATCCTGGTGCTGGGCGCGACCAGCCTGATCGGCGGCCATCTGATGGCCCGGCTGGCGGACGAGGGGTTCGATCCCGTCGCCATCAGCCGCCGCCCGCCCGCCGGCGACGCCTGCTGGGTCGACGCCGACCTGAGCGACCCCGACGTGGAGGCGCGCCTGCCGCCCGCGGCGACGGTGTTCTCGCTATCGCCGATCTGGCTGCTGCCGGCCTTGCTGCCAAGCCTGAAGGCGCGGGGCATGGTCCGACTGATCGCCTTCTCCTCGACCAGCCGCTTCACCAAGGTCGACTCGCCCGAGCCCGCCGAGCGCGCGGTGGCCAAGGCGCTGATCGACGCCGAACAGGCGGTCGAGACCTGGTGCGCCGAGCAGGACGTCGCCTGGACGATCCTGCGCCCGACCCTGATCTACGACGAGGGACACGACGAGAACGTCAGCCGCATCGCGCGCCTGGTCCGACGCTTCCACGTGATGCCGCTGTCGGGACGGGGCGAGGGTTTGCGCCAGCCGGTGCACGCGGCTGATCTGGCGGTCGGCGCTCTGGCGGCGGCGAAGGCGTCGGCGGCGCGGAACCGGGCCTATGATCTGGTGGGCGGCGAGACCCTCACCTATCGCGCCATGGTCGATCGCATCTTCGAGGGCCTGGGCAAGACGCCCCGCAGCTTGCCGATGCCGACCTGGCTCTTCTCATTGCTGATGCGCCTGGCAAAGCCGTTCTATCCGGGCGCCACGGCCGCGATGGGCGCGCGCATGGGTCAGGACCTGACGTTCGACTCGTCCGACGCCACGCGGGACTTTGGCTGGAGCCCGCGGACGTTCCATCCGCGGTTCTAGTCCGCGTCGGCGAGGACCATGGCGAACGGCGTGAGCGCTCCGTCCTGCTCGACATAGCCGCTGACCAGCTTGCGGTCGGGCGGCAGGACGCCGAGGTCGATCTCTTCGGTGGGGAAGACCACCGTGCGGCGGTCGCCGACGCAGACGACCAGCTCGTAGCCGTCCAGCGCCCGGCGCGACATCGCCTTGATGTAGGCATAGTACGGCTCGCGCCGCCAGGCGGTCGGTTTGCCGGGATCGACCACGACGTTCAGCCGCTTGCCGTCGCGGTCGGAATACATGACGAAGCCGGCCTTGTCGGGCCGCCATTCGTCGCCCAGGCGCGACGAGGTGAGCCACAGGCAGTGGAAGCCCCGGCAGGCCGGCGGACGGTGCTCATAGAAGCCGCAGCCGCCGCCCTTCTTGAAGTGGCCGCACCAGATTCCGTCAGGCTTTTCCAGCGCCTCGATCGCCAGGACCTTGCAGCACAGGCCGCAGGACCCGCAGGCCTTGCCGGGAGCGGGTTGTTCGACGGTCAGGGTTTGGTCGGCGCTCATCGCGGCAGGGTCCTTATCACGCCAAGATCGACATCGCCCTCAGGCCGCAGCTCCCAGGCGCGCTCGCCGACGATCACATTGAGGGAAAGGCCCTTGGCCGCGCCCTGCTCGGCCCAAGCGCGCAGGGTTCCGTAGAAGGGCGGCTTGCGCCAGGCGTCGGGCCGCGCGGGATCGACCTCGACCACCAGGCGCTGGCCGCCGTCCTCGCGATGCAGGACGAAGCGCGCGCGGTCGGGTCGCCATTCGGGGCCCAGGTGCTTGGCTTGCAGCCAGTAGCAGGCGTAGTCGGCGCAGGCCTTGGGACGATCGGCGTAGATGGCGCAGCCCGCGCCCTTGCGGAAATGGCCGCACCAGGCGTGCGGCGGCTTCGCCAGCGCCTCGACGCCCATCAACTTGCAGCACATGCCGCACTCGCCGCAGCTTCTCTCGCCGCCTTCGGCGCCCATCCCGTTCCCCGCCCCCAGGGCAATTGTCAGGAGGCGGACATTAGCGTGGCTCTGTGACGGTTTGATGCGGTCGCGTTCGGCCTAAGCGGTGGGGCAGGCGGCCCGGGTCAGGGCGTAGGCGGCGAACGGAGTGTCCTTGCCGCCGGCGCGGGCGACGATGCTCCAGGAGAGCTTGTCGCCATCCAGCCGCCAGCGGTTGACGAAGGCCGCGCCGGGATAGGGGTAGGTGATGTCGAAGCCGCCGGGAACCGTCTCGCCCTTGCCGATGGCGGTGAAGTCGCCGCCGAAGCTGTCGGCCCAGAAGCCGGACACGCCCGTCGCCGGTCCGTCCTTCGGCGCGGGGCCGCGACCGGCCAAGACCAGATGGGCGGCGTAGCGGTCGGTCGGGTCATTCTTGGCGCGGCTGTCGGCGTCGACGGTCACCAGGGTTCCGAGCCCAGCGGGCTTGACGGTTAGCGCGATCTCGACGGGCTTGCCCATCACCTCGCCGGCGCCGCGCCAGCAGCCCTCGAGCGCCTTCACCGCCACGGGGATCGGCGCCGGCGGCGGATCCTCGGCCCGCGCGGTCCCGGTCATTCCCAGCAGCGCAACACCCGCCAACAACGCTCGCATGTGACCCCCTCGAAAAGCCCGGGCGGCGAACCGACAGCGATTCGCCGCGTCGGCCTATTCCACGCCCGTCGCGCTCCACACGCCCAGCTCGTTGCCGGACGGGTCGGTGAAGTGGAAGCGGCGGCCGCCGGGGAAGCTGAAGATCGGCGCGGTGATCGTCCCGCCGGCCTTGACCACCTTGTCCAGCATGGCCTCAAGGTCGTGGGCGTACAGGATCACCAGCGGCCGGTCGCTCGACCCTTCCTGCGGTCTGGCGAAGCCGCCGTCGGACCCCTCGCCCTCGAACGCGGCGTAGTCCGGGCCGTAGTCGACGAAGGTCCAGCCGAAGGCGGCCGAGTAGAAGGCCTTGGTCGCGGGCAGGTCGCCGGCGGGCCACTCGATATAGTCGATCTTGCCGTCCTCGCGCATGGCGATCTCCTCAAATAGTGTTCTTTATTTGTTCTAGTTTGGCCTCAGGGCAGAGTCCAGACGCTGGTGCGCTTGACGGCCAAATCCTCCAGCTCGCGGGTGGTCGGCACCTGGTATTCGGCGAGCTTCTCAAGGCCGTCCTTGGGGAAGTAGGTGCGGCCCGGATCGCCGATCAGCACGCGCGCGCCCGCCGCGCGGCCTTGGGCGAGCCAGGCCATGACGGCCTCGGCCATCGGCCGCTCGTAGCAGATGTCGCCGGCCAGCAGCACGTCCGCTTCCGGCGGAGGGGCGTCCAGCAGGTTCTGGTCGGTGAAGGCGACCTCGACGCCGTTGGCCTGCGCGTTCAGGCCGACGGCCGCCTCGCAGAAGACGTCGATGTCGGCGGCCAGCACGCTGGCCGCGCCGGCCTTCATCGCCGCGACGGCGACGATGCCCGAGCCGGTGGCGAAGTCGATCACCCGCTTGCCGGCGACGAGCTCGGGATGGTCGAGAATGTAGCGCGCCAGGGCCTGGCCGCCGGCCCAGGCGAAGGCCCAGAACGGCGGCGGCAGGCCGATCTCCTCCAGCGCCTCCTCGGTCAGCTTCCAGATCGGCGTCACCTCGTCGGCGAGATGCAGCGCAAGCTCCGGCGTGTGCGGCGGCGCCTGGATGCGGGTGTTGTCGCGAATGAAAGCCCGGCGGCCTTCCAGGGTCTGGACGATCATGGACGCCTTATACTTGTGCTATGCACACTCTCTAGCCTGACTGATGAGTTTTATTTCGGGAAATGTTAGAATTTCGCAGGGTTATGCGAATCGAGGCGCTTCTCATGGCGGAAAAACAGGGGATTACCAGGGCTGAAATTTCTGGGTGGATTCAAGTTGCTCTTGCTGTCGTGGGTCTGTTTTTTACGATCAAGCAGGCCTACCCGGCACTGGGCGCAATCGAACAGTTTAGCTCCGGGAGGGGGCTGCCTCGAGAATTCCAGGGTGCACAAGGTTCAATACAGGTTTTCCTTGTTGTGCTCTCGATAGCGACATTTCTTATGCTGCTCTTTGTCGGCCTTGCGGTCGTGCTGGGTGGGCTATTTCGACACCTGGATGCGAGCGCCCCGCGTCACGCGGCATTTTCGCTAGTTTCGGCTGTGATCTTGGGAGCTGCGGCGTTCACGCTCAGCATCTTTGGAAATCTGGTTTGGGTGCCGGCAAGTTTGCTTTGTGTTTTATCACTCGTTTTGGCTGGCATAGCCGCCGTGGAAAAGCCGGGAGGGGACGAGTCATTCTTTTGGATCGTCACCATAGGTGGAATTCCGGCGGCTGTAGTGTTTGGAATATTCGTAATTGGGTTGATGACCGGCAGCTCTCAACAGGGGGCGCAGCCTCCAGCTCCCGATAAGGCAGCAATTTCTCACCTGCCTTGAGCGCCTCACGCGACGGTCTTGCTGGACGCGGCCTTCAGCACCGACACATAGCCTGGCGCGGTCAGCATGCCCTTCGTCAGGCCCTTCTGCTCCAGCAGCCGGTGCGCCACGGGCAGGTTCCAGCACGGGGTGTGCATGAACATGTGGTGCTCGGCGTGGAAGTTGACGTGGTAGGGCGCGATCAGGACGCGCTCGATCCAGTTGGCGCGCGTCGTGCGGGCGTGGCGGAAGGGATTGGGCTCGTCCTTGGCGACCAGGGCGTGCTCGGCGATGTTGCGCAGGCGGGTGACCAGCGGGAACCAGGTCGCCATCGGCACGATCCACAGCGCCAGCCACGCCCACCACAGACCGAAGGCCGAGAGCACCGCGAGCAGCCCCAGATTCCACAGCAGGAACGGCGCCTGCCGCGCCACCTCGCCGGCGACGATCGCGCCTTTGGGCGTATCGCCCTTGCCCTTGCCCAGCAGGAAGCCGAAGCGCTGCTTGAAGAAGGTCTGGCCGGTCAGGTCGCGGATCATCTTCCGACGCAGCGAGGCGGCGGTGGTGGGGAAGGGCGCCGATAGGACGAGGTCGGGATCCTCGGCCTGCTGGGCATACTTGTGGTGGGTCAGGTGATAGGGCCGATAGCGCGCCAGCGAAGCGCCGATCGGGGCGGCGCACAGCCACTCGCCCAGCCAGTCATTGACCTTGAGATTGGGATGCAGCCCCCCGTGAGCGGCCTCGTGCATCAGGATGGCCAGGCCCAACTGGCGCGCGCCGATCAGCATCACCGCGAGCACGTAGGTCAGCGGATTGGGAAAGGCCACGAACAACGCGCCGGCCGCGACGATCACCGCCCAGGCATGGGCGACCATCGCGATCCCGCGCCAGGACGAGCGCGCGGAAATCCGCGTCCATTCGTCGGGCGTGAACAGGTCCTGCGGTTTGACGCGGGCGGCGACGGCCATGGAACGATCATCGCACATTCAGCTTACCCCCGACAGGATGACCCGACGTCACGAGTTCCGGAGGTTTCGATGCGCCGTCTGATCACCGCCATTGTGCTGGCCGCCGCCGCCACGACGCCCGCCGCCGCGGCCAGCTTCGACTGCGGCAAGGCCCGGGCCGCCGACGAGCGGGCCATCTGCGCCAACCGCGCGCTGAACGACCAGGATGTCCGCGTGGACCAGCTCTATGGGATCACCCGCCATCTCGTGCCGATGGGCGGACGCGACGCGATCATCGGCGAGCAGCGCGCCTGGCTGAGAAGCCGTCATGCCTGTGGGGCGAACCAGGCGTGCCTGGCCAGGAGCTATGACCGGCGGCTGGCCGAGCTGAACCGGGTGATGGAGCGCGTGTACCAGCAGGGACCGTTCTAGAAGCTGACGCCCGGTTTCCAGAGGCCGGCGACCAGCCCAGCCACGACCAGCAAACCCGCTACCGCGTTGGACTTGAACAGCTTCAGCGCGCCGGGTCCGTCTTCGACGCGCACGGCCGCCGCCTGGCGCGACAGGTGCAGGGCGAAGGCGCCGGCGAAGGGCAGGAACAGTGGGCCAAGGCCGCCGACCCAGGCCGCCGCGATCACGAGCGCCGCCGAGACGGCGTAGAAGCCCGCGACGCCCAGCTTCACGTGCTTGCCCAGGCGCCGCGTCGACGACTTGATGCCGGCCAGGGCGTCATCCTCGATGTCCTGGATCGCGTAGATCGTGTCGTAGCCCAGGGTCCAGAAGATCCCAGACGCGTAGAGCAGGGCGGCCGACCAGGACAGATGCCCGACAGCGGCCGCGTAACCCAGCAGGGCGCCCCAGTTGAAGGTCAGGCCGAGCCACGCCTGCGGCCACCAGGTGATCCGCTTCATGAACGGATAGGCGGCGACCAGGCCCAGCGACAGCACGCCCAGCAGGATCGCGGTCCAGCCCAGGCAGACCAGGATCAGAAAGCTGACCAGGCTGCAGCCGACCAGGAAACACCAAGCTTGCTTGACGCTGATCAGACCCGCCGGGATCGGCCGCATCGCCGTGCGGGCGACCTGGGCGTCGAAGTCGCGGTCGACGATGTCGTTGAAGGCGCAGCCCGCCGCCCGCATCAGCGCCGCCCCGACGAACACGGCCAGCAGCAGCAGCGGATTGGGCCAGCGGCCCTGCTCGGCGGCGGCCAGGGCGATCCCTTGCCAGCCGGGCAGCATCAGCAGCCAGATCCCCGCCGGCCGGTCGAAGCGACCCAGCTTCAGCCAGGGGCGCAGCGTCGGGGGCGCGTGACGGTCGACCCAGTTGGCGGGCGCGGCGTCGGGCAGGATGGCGTGCGTGGTCATGCGGGCAGGCTTACCCGCGCCGGCATAAGCGGAAAAGAGCAGCCATCGCCTTCAAGCCCCTCGCTGGCCGATCGGTCATGCTTTGATGCGCGAACATAGAGAAATCCGATCTCGTCGCGAAAAACGATCAATTGGATTTATCGAAGCCCGGCGGCCAAGGTTCGCTCACACCCCACGGCGGAGGCAGCCATGACCAAGACGACGATGACGACCACGGCCGGCGCGCCGATCGCGGACAACCAGAATTCGATCAGCGCCGGCCCGCGCGGCCCCCTGCTGATGCAGGACTACCAGCTGCTGGAAAAGCTGGCCCACCAGAACCGCGAGCGCATCCCCGAGCGGGTCGTCCACGCCAAGGGCTCGGCCGCCTACGGCACGCTGAAGATCACCCAGGACATCAGCCGCTGGACCAAGGCCAAGGCCTTGCAACCGGGCGCGGAAAGCGAGGTGCTGCTGCGCTTCTCGACCGTGGCCGGCGAGCGCGGCGCGGCCGACGCCGAGCGCGACGTGCGCGGCTTCGCCCTGAAGGTCTATACCGAGCAAGGCAACTGGGACCTGGTCGGGAACAACACGCCAGTGTTCTTCATCCGCGACCCGCTGAAGTTCCCCGACTTCATCCGCACCCAGAAGCGTCACCCGGTCACCAACCTGCGCTCGCCGACGGCGATGTGGGACTTCTGGAGCCTGAGCCCCGAGAGCCTGCACCAGGTCACGACCCTGTTCAGCGACCGCGGCCTGCCGCAGGGCTACCGGTTCATGCACGGCTTCGGCAGCCACACCTACAGCTTCATCAACGCCGCCAATGAGCGCGTCTGGGTGAAGTTCCATTTCAAGTCCCAGCAGGGGATCAGGAACTGGACGAACGCCGAGGGCAACGCCGTGATCGCGGGCGATCGCGAGAGCGCCCAGCGCGACCTGTTCGACGCCATCGAGCGCGGCGACCATCCGCGCTGGACCTTCTGCGTGCAGATCATGACCGAGGAGCAGGCCGAGCGGACCTCATACAACCCGTTCGACCTGACCAAGGTCTGGCCGCACGGCGAGTTCCCGCTGATCGAGGTCGGCGTGCTGGAGCTGAACCGCAATCCGGACAACTACTTCGCCGAGGTCGAGCAGAGCTCGTTCTCGCCGTCGAACATCGTCCCGGGGATCGGTTTCTCGCCGGACAAGGTGCTGCAGGCCCGGATTTTCGCCTATGCCGACGCCCACCGCTACCGGATCGGCACGCACTACGAGGCCCTGCCGGTCAACCGGCCGCGCTGCCCGGTCCACCACTACCACGCCGACGGCGCCATGCGGTTCGACGCCCCGCCGCGCACCGACGCCTGGTACGAGCCCAACAGCTTTGGCGGGCCGGTCGAGGATCCGTCCGTGGCCGAGCCGCCGCTGCCGCTGCACGGCGACGCGGACCGGTTCAACCACCGGGACGGCAATGACGACTACAGCCAGCCCGGCGCCCTGTTCCGCCTGATGAGCCCCGAGCAGCAGACCCAGCTGTTCGACAACATCGCGGCGGCCATGCAGGGCGTGCCGGAGGCGATCATCAGGCGCCAGCTGGTCCACTTCCACCGGGCCGATCCGGCCTACGCCGCGGGCGTCGCCCAGCGGGTGGGCGTCTCGATCGCCGACATCGCCATCGCCGCCGAATAGGCGACGGTTTCGGGGAGGACCGCATCACCGCTCCGTTGGCCCTCCCCGCCTTTTCTCAAGGAACTACGCCATGACCACCGCCGCTCTTCGTGTTTCAGGTTGGAGCCTGCTGCTGGCCGGCGGCGCGGCCGGGATCGTCCTGCCGCACCCGGTGACCACCGCACTGTGGAGCACCGCCGCGCGACTGTTCGACAAGTCCGGCGACCGTGGCATGGTCGCGCGCCTGACGTCGGCGACCAAGTTCGGGCCGCGCATCCGGCGGCGTCTCACCCAGGGACCTCGCCCGACCGGCTTCCGCCTCCGCCCCGCTTAAGGGCTCGCAATGTTGCGAGCGGCTCTCAATTCGCTCGACAGCTGGTTCGCCGGGCGCGAGGATCGCGCCATGGCCCCAGCCGTTCAGGATCGTCGCTCGCGCCGCCGTCGCCTCACCAAGGCCGAGCGCTGGGCGCTGGACGGCTTGGGCGGCGTGCTGGTCGCCACGGGCGCGGTCGGCATCGTCACCCCGGGCCTGCCCACCACCGTGTTCTGGATCGGGGCGGTCGTCTGCTTCCTGAAGACCCGCCCCCACGCCGTCCGACCGATGCTGCGCACGCCGATGATCGGGCCGGCGATCCGTGGCTTTCTGCGCTGGCGGCCGTTCGGGCGGCGAAAAGGCGCCTCCCGCTAGAGCCTTCGAGGCCCTATCTAGCGGCCCATGACCGACATCCTCGAGGACGAAGACGAAATCGGCGCCAAGAAGCGCGCGCTGTCCAACCGCCAGGTGCTGGCCTTCGTGGCCCGCTTCTGGAAGCGGCGGCCGGTGCTGTTCGGCCTGGGCGTTGGCCTGACCCTGGTCGCGGTCGGCTTCGACCTCGCCTTGCCCTACGCCTCGGGACACCTGGTGGACACCGTCGCCAGCAAGCCGCGCGGCGACGCGGGCGCCTGGTCGGCGCTGGCCATGTTCATCGGCGTCTATTTCGCCTTCGCGGTGGTGCGCAACATCGCCCACCGGTTCTGGATCCCGCTGGCGGCCCGGAACATGGAGGAGATGACCAACGAGAGCTTCGCCAAGGTGCAGGCCTTCTCGTCGGACTGGCACGCCGACAGCTTCGCCGGCGCGACCGTCCGCAAGCTGACCCGCGCCATGTGGGGCTATGACAGCGTCACCGACGCGGTGACCATCTGGCTGGGTCCCGGCGTCATCGTGCTGGTCGGCCTGTCGATCGCCATGCTGATCCGCCAGCCGCTGGCGGGCGCGATCTCGCTGGTGGTGGTCGTCGCCTATCTGTCGGTGAACCTCTGGATCACCGAGCGCTATGTGCGGCCCAGCAACCTGAAATCCAACGCCCTCGACTCGCAGATCGGCGGAGCCCTCGCCGACGCCGTGACCTCCAATCCGACCGTGAAGAGCTTCGGCGCCGAAGAGCGCGAGGCCGAGCGCCTGGCCGAGGTCACGGCCGCCTGGCGCGACGCGGTGATGGTCACCTGGAACCGCTTCACCGACGTCTGGCTGGGCCAGAACCTGCTGCTGGTCGTGCTGCAGGCCGGCCTGACCGGCGCCATGGTCTGGGGCTGGACGCAGGGCACGGCCACGCCCGGCGACGTCGCCTTCGCCATCACCGCCTTCATGCTGATGAGCGGTTATCTGCGGAACCTGGGCGAGAACATACGCATGCTGCAGAAGGGCCTCGACGACGCCGAGGACGTGGCGGCCTGGACGCGGCTGGACCCCCAGATCGCCGACGCCCCCGGCGCGCCCGACTTCAAGCCGGGTCCGGGCGCGATCGAGTTCCGGAATGTGACCTTCCGCTACAAGGCGGCCGGCGCGCCGCTGTACGACCATTTCAGCCTGAAGATCGCGCCCGGCGAGCGGGTGGCCCTGGTCGGGCCGACCGGCTCGGGCAAGTCGACCTTCGTCAAGCTGGTCCAGCGCCTCTATGACCTGCAGGACGGCGCGGTCGTGATCGACGGCCAGGACGTCTCGACGGTGACCCAGGCTTCCCTGCGCCGCGCCATCGCCGTGGTGCCGCAGGACCCGGCCCTGTTCCACCGCTCGCTGCTGGAAAACATCGCCTACGCCAAGCCGGACGCCACCCGCGAGGAGGTCGAGGCGGCGGCCAAGAAGGCGCGCGCGCACGACTTCATCATGAAACTGCCCAAGGGGTACGACACCCTGGTCGGCGAGCGGGGCGTCAAGCTGTCGGGCGGCGAGCGCCAGCGCGTGGCCATCGCCCGCGCCTTCCTGGCCGACGCGCCGATCCTCGTTTTGGACGAGGCGACCTCGTCGTTGGATGTCGAGACCGAAGGCCTCGTTCAGGCCGCCGCCGAGGCGCTGATGGAGGGCCGCACGACGATCGTCATCGCCCACCGCCTGTCGACCGTGCGCGGCGCCGACCGGATCCTGGTCTTCCAGAAGGGCCGGGTCGTCGAAGAAGGCCGCCACGCCGAGCTGAAGGCCAAGGGCGGGGTCTACGCTCGGCTCAACGCGATCAGCGAGGGGGTGGGTTAGCCGCCGGGAAGTCCGGATCGGGACCTGAACGACGCGGGCACCCATCCTGGACAGGGGCCAGCGCCAGGGCGTGCTCGCCGATGATGATGTCGCGGCGGGTTTCAGGCGGGCCCAGGTGTGGCTTGCCGGCCTTCAGGCCCGCCTGGAGATCGCCAACCCAGCAGTAGGATACGGTGCGGGCCACGCGGCGCCAGCGGCCGGCGGAAAGCTTGTAGACGTCCAGGGTCTCGCCCGACCCCAGCAGGACTTCGTCAGAGCCATCGCCGTCCACGTCGAGCAGCACCGCGAAGCATCCCGGATCCGAGGCGTCGCAGGTTCCCCGCGCCGGCGGGTTGGAGTCCTGGTTCAGGAACGTCTCCGGCAGCTTGGAACCGGTGGGATAGACCGTGATCATCGCGTAGTCGGGCTTTGCGGCCGGCAGGCGAGGTTGCGCGGATTCGGCGTTCACCTCGCGCGCGCGCTTCGCGGCTTGCGGATTCCGATCCGACTTCAGTCGTTCGAGCGCCAAGCGTCCATAACGTCCGCTCTCGAAGCGCAGGAACTGGAAGTCGAACTTCTCGGCCGAGACCTTGCCCGACTCCAGCCGCTTGACCTGGCTGGCCACCGACAGTCGCGCCGGGTCGGCGATGGGGGTGAAGAGGGCGATCAGCAGCAGGACGCAAACGGCCGCCATGACCAGGTTGGTCGGCTCCAGCGGCTTCATCCAGTCGCCGGGGCGCACGGCGGCCAGCGTGTAGCCGATGGTGAAGCCCGTCGCGACGATCAGATAGGTCGTCGCCATCACCCGGTCCGGCGTCAGGCCATACTGATGGATCCGCAGCCACAGGGCGTAGGCGGTCAGGATCACGATCGGGATCAGCAGCAGGCTCGCCAGGCGCGCGGCCCAGCGCAGGATCGGGTTGGGCGGCTCCAGGCCGTCCTGGTAGGCGGCGTTGATCAGGATGATCAGGGCCGCGGCGGCCGACAGCAGAAGGGACGCGGCGGCCTTGGTGCTCCACAGCGGGGCTAGGCCCGTGAAAGGCAGGCTCGCCAAAAAGCCGCCGGCGATCACCACCATCAGCGGCAGCAGCCAGGCCAGCAGGACGAGGCCCACCGTGCGCACGCCGCGCACCAGCCCCGCGCGCGCCTCGGTCAGCTGCACGGCCATGTGGACGGCGGCGGCGAACATCAGGCCGGTGGCGGGGAAGGCGAAGGCCGTCTCGCCGATCAGCTTCTGGATCGCCTCGACGCCGATCAGCTTGAACAGCGCCCCGGCCAGGAACAACAGCAGCCAGAAGGCGCCGGTGAAGGCCAGGGACAGGAACAGGCGGACGAGGTTCGTTCCGACGAGGTCGAAATAGTCGGCGTAGGGCGCCACCGGCTTGCCCGCCGCCTCGGCCGGCTGGACCAGGTGGTGGGCGATGAACAGCAGGGCGGCGACGGCCACGAAGAGCGGCGGCGACAGGGGCCCCGCGCCCAATCGGTCCGGCGCCGCGCCAACCCAGGCGGCATGGATCGCCATGATCGCGACCAGCGCCGCGGCGACCGCGCTCCAGGCCAGCAAAGCGCCGCGCCGCATGGCGGAGAGAGCTGACAGCGGGATCAGCGGGACGGCCAGAACGCAGAGCAACAGCGGCGCGTAGAGCATCGGCGCCGTCGCCGGCCAAGCCTTCGACTCGTCGGCCTTCTGCAGCAGGAAGAGGACGACGCCCTGCGCCAGACCGATCGCCAGGCGCGTGAAAGCGGCGGCCCGCGCGCTGCTCTTTTCCATCCTCGGCGTCTCCCTGGGTTTTCCGCAAGCGAGCACGCTCTGGAACGGTTGTGAAGATTTGCAGGTTGCCCTAGCAATTTCGTCCTCAGTCGAGGGGACGAACATGAAACAGGTTTTCGGGGGCGGCGTCGCGGCCGTGGTGGCGTCGTTGGTGCTGGCGGGTTCGGGGCTGGCCACGCCGGCCTTGGCTCAGGAGAAGGGCGGCGACAAGCCCGCCGCCGAGAAGGGCCTCGATCTGCCGGCCTTCCCAGCCGACAAGTCGGTCAAGCAGACCACTGTCATCGCCGGCAAGACCATCGCCTACACCGCCACCGTCGGCTCGCTGCCGGTGCGCGACGAGAAGGGCAAGAAGGTCG
>JAYRLX010000221.1:0-6339 GCA_041905125.1 Caulobacter sp.
TGGCACTGCGAGAGCCCGTTCCGCCTGTCGCACCAGCGCTTCCTGGACCTGCTGTCCGAGCACGGCGACCCCGAGAAGATCGAAGCCCAACTGACGGCCGTCGAGAAGCGCAACCTGCGGGTCTACGGCTACGGGGCCAAGGGCTTCACCCTGTCGATGATCGAGACGGCGCTGGAAGTCACCGACGGCCGGGTCGACACCCGCGTGATCCGCGAGATCCTGGCGGTGGGCCGCGAGATGCTGACCGAGCCGATCGAGCCTCTGCCGGGCGTCGAGAACGCCCTGGCCGCGCTGTCGGAGCAATATCGCCTGATCCTGATCACCAAGGGCGACTTGCTGCACCAGGAGCAGAAGCTGGCTTCGTCGGGCCTTGGCGACTACTTCGTGGCCGTCGAGATCGTGTCGGAGAAGGACGCCACCACCTACCGCCGGGTGTTCGACCGCTACGGCACGGGCGCCGAGCAGGCGGTGATGGCCGGCAATTCGATGCGCTCGGACATCCTGCCGGCCCTGGAGGCCGGCTGCTGGGGCGCGCTGATCCCTTACCCGCTGGTCTGGTCCCACGAGGCCGCCGAGGCGCCGGAGAACCATCCGCGCTACGTCGAGCTGGCCAATATCGGCGAGTTGCCGGCCTGGGTGGACTGGGTGTCGAAATCCCTCTCTCTTTGAGAGAGGGAGGGGCCCGCCGCGGAGCGGTGGGAGGGTGAGTGGTTTCAGCGTCGGACGCAGCGCCGGCGCGCCGTCACGCCTCGTAACCTCTCACCTCAACCCTCTCTCTAAGAGAGAGGGGGCTTTTTGGGCTTCCCCAGATTAGCCAGGGCGTCGCGCGCCGGCCGCTCGAAGAACACCAGCGACAGATAGGCGATCGGAAACAGGGCCACGACCCAGAACAGGACCCAGAGCCGCATCAGGTCGCCGTTCAGGCTCCACATCCCCAAGCCCACCCAGGCCAGGCCCATCTTCAGGGCGATCGGGTGCAGAAGGTACAGGCTGAACGACAGCTGCGCCCACGGCGCCAGCCGCTGGCTGACGCCGCCCTGGACGCCCTTGGCGTCGGCCCCCACGCCCAAGAGGCCGATGGCGTAGACGACGAACAGCAGGACGGTCCTCGGCGTCCCGGCCCAGGAGGCGACCAGGTAGGCCGCCAGCAGCAGCCACATCAGCAGGTTGGCGCGCGGGATCTTGGCCAGCGGCCCTCGCAGCTGGAAGGCCGCCATGCCGATCAGGAAACCGGGAACCGCCCGCAGCACCCCGTAGTCCCAGGTCCACTGGTGGAACGGGCGGTCGCCGTGCGGGGTCTGCAGCATGATCACGATCGACAGCAGGGCCGCGGCCAGGGTGATCCACGGGCCGCGCGCCGTCAGCAGGAACAGCAGCGGCAGGATCAGGTACATCCCCATCTCGGCGCTGATGGCCCAGCTGACGAAGTTCCAGGTCTGGGAATGGCAGACGCCCCAGGCGTGGATGAAGACGATGTTCGGGACGATGCAGGCCACGTCATAGCGGCGCGGGTCGCGGTCCTGGATCCACCCGGCCGCGCCGGCGGCGGCCACGGCGATGAACACCAGCATCGTCGCCCAGTGCAGCGGTCCCAGCCGCGCCACGCGCTTTTGCAGGAAGTCCCGGTACTTGGCGAAGGTCGTCAGCCGCCCGGTATAGATCGCGGCCATGACATAGCCGGAGATCAGGAAGAACAGGTCGACGATCAGGCTGAAGGTCTTGATCGTGTCGTCCGCCCACTGCCAGCGGCCGTCCAGATTGATGAACCGGTTGAAGTGGAACACCACGATCATGACGGCCCCGACGATCCGCAGGGCGTCGAGATGCAGCATCTGGTCGGAATCAGGTTTGAGCGGCGGGAGCTTCAGCATGGGGCAGTGGTGGCATGGGAAGGGGCTTCAGAACAGATACCCTCCCTCTCTCACAGAGAGGGATTTCCTCAGATCGCCACCCTCTTCGCGATCGCGTTGCGCCGCGCCTTGGTCTCCTGCTGGGCCTTCTGGACCGCTTCGGTTTCGGTCGCGTGCAGCAGGTGGTCGATGACGCGTTCCAGGTGGTCGCGCATCGCCTGGCGGGCGGCGGCCGGGTCGCGGGCCTTCAGGGCCTCGACGACGCGGCGGTGCTCGGCGATGCGGGGCTCAAGGCCCATGCCGCGGGCGCGGGTCAGGATGTTGCGGGCCAGGGGCGAGCGGTTGCGCCAGTCCCACAGGTTCTCGATCGTGGCGATGATCGCGCCGTTGCCGGTGGCCCGGGCGATGGTCAGGTGGAACTCGCGGTCGGCGTCCTCGCCGCGGATCTCCTCCTCCTCGTGCATCCGCTGCAGGAGGCTTTCCAGCTCGGCGATCTGCTCGTCGGTGATCGAGGTGGCGGCCAGGGCGGCGGCCTCGCCCTCGAACAGGCGGCGGGCCTCGATCAGCTCGAAGGCGCCGATCTCGAAGTCGATGTCGCTGGACGGGGCGACGGGCCGCACATTGCCGGTGACATAGATGCCAAGGCCGTGGCGGGCCTCGATCATGCCCAGCATTTCCAGCGCGATCATCGCCTCGCGCAGGGTGGGGCGGGAGACCCCGAACTGTTCGGCCAGCTCCCGCTCGGTCGGCAGGCGATCGCCGATCTTGTACTGGCCGGCCTCGATGGCCTCGGCCACGGTGTCGGCGATCTTGCGGTAGAGCTTGACGTTGTCTGACATGGTCGGCGAAGGGGCCTGAAACACGTGGGCTTGTCTAGCTCGGGATTCTAACACGGACCAAGGCGACGCTTGGCGTGTTTTCTCCTGACAGGCTCCCGCCGTTCCCGCTCACCAGTCGTGCATCGAGCCGTCCAGGCGGCGCGCGATCGGCAGATAGGCGCGCTTGTAGGGGTACTTGGCGGCCAGGTCCTCGTCGATGTCGACGCCCAGGCCCGGTGCGTCGCCCGGGTGCAGCATGCCGTCGGAGAAGGTGTAGGCGTGCGGGAACACCGCGTCGGTCTCGGGCGTGTGGCGCATATATTCCTGGACCCCGAAGTTCGGGATCGACAGGTCGAAGTGCAGGGCCGCGCCCATGCAGACGGGCGACAGGTCGGTGGCGCCGTGGCAGCCGGTGCGCACGTGGTGCAGGTCGGCGAAGGCGGCCAGCTTCTTCAGGTGGGTGATCCCGCCGGCGTGGACGGCCGTGGCGCGGATGTAGTCGATCAGCTGCTCCTCGATCAGTTGCTTGCAGTCCCAGATCGAGTTGAAGATCTCGCCCACGGCCAGCGGCGTCGTCGTGTGCTGGCGGATGATCCGGAAGCTGGCCTGGTTCTCGGCCGGGGTGGCGTCCTCCATCCAGAACAGGCGGTAGGGCTCCAGGTCCTTGCCTAGGCGGCCGGCCTCGATCGGCGTCAGGCGGTGGTGGACGTCGTGCAGCAGGTGCAGGTCATCGCCCAGCCGCAGGCGCGCGGCCTCGAAGAGAGCGGGGGTGCTGCGCAGATAGCGCTCGGTCGACCAGATGGTCTCCTTGGGCAGGTCGCTGTCGGCCGGCTCGTAGAACATCTTGTCCTTGGAGACGCCGTAGGTCCCGCTCATGCCGGGCACGCCGGTCTGCAGGCGGATGGCCTTGTAGCCCTGCTCGGCGTAGTGGGCGGCGTTGTCGAGGGTCTCCTCGATCGTCTCGCCGTTGGCGTGGCCGTAGACCATGACGCCCGTGCGGCAGGCGCCGCCCAGCAGCTGATAGACCGGCAGGCCGGCGATCTTGCCCTTGATGTCCCACAGCGCCATGTCGACCGCGGCGATGGCGGCCATGGTCACTGGGCCCCGACGCCAGTAAGCGCCGCGATAGAGGTACTGCCAGATGTCCTCGATCTGGTGGGCGTCGCGGCCGATCAGGCAGGGGATGACGTGCTCTGAGAGATAGGCCTCGACCGCCGGCTCGCGGCCGTTCAGCGTGGCGTCGCCGATCCCGTAGACACCCTCGTCCGTCATGATCTTCAGCGTGACGAAGTTGCGCCCGGGGCAGGTGACGATGGTCTTGGCGGCGATGATCTTGGGCATGGGACGCTTCGGCTGGCCGCGAGGGCGTGAAGGGGCGGGCCGAAAGCGTGGGACGCCAGGCGCACGCAGAGCGCGCCAGCATCCAAGACTTCCTCCCTGGCTTATCGATGTACCGGTACCATAAAGGTTGTCAACCCAGTGGTCTGACCTCTAAGACTACAAGACCCGACCTTGGGCGGCGCGCGATTTACGCCGCGACCGTCTGGGTGCGGAACGCTGAGAGCTTCAAATAATCCGACCTTCCCGGCGAATGCCGGGACCCAGATCTCAAGGCTGTGTCTGAGCCCCGTGTGGCCCCGCCGAGCGCTTCGATCTGGGCCCCGGCATTCGCCGGGGAAATCGGAGATAAGAGTGTTGTGGGAGTGAAACGATGCGTCTGATCGCCTTGGCCCTCGGGCTCTTGCTCATGACCGCCCCGGCCGTCCGGGCCGAGGACGGCTATGACCTGTGGCTGCGCTACAAGCCGGTCGAGGCCGCCGCGCGCGGGGCCTACGCCGCCCGCGCCGCCGCCATCGCGCCCACCCGCGACGCGCCCACGATCAAGGTCGCCCGCGCCGAGCTGGAGCGCGGCCTGACGGGCCTCCTTGGTAAGCCGGCTGCCGCCGCCGCCGGAACGCGCGACGGCGTGATCCTGCTGGGCTCGGCCTCCGATCCGGCGATCGCCAAGCTGAACCTGCCGCTCAAGGCCCTGGGCGAGGACGGCTACCTGATCCGCACCCTGGCGGTGAACGGCAAGGCGACCACTGTGATCGCCGCCAACCGCGACATCGGCGTGCTCTACGGCGTCTTCCGCTATCTGGAGCTGATCCAGACCCGCCAGCCTGTCGACAAGCTCGAAATCGCCTCCTCGCCGAAGGTCAAGCTGCGGATGCTGAACCACTGGGACAACCTCAACCGCACGGTGGAGCGCGGCTATTCGGGCCAGTCGATCTTCGACTGGTGGAAGCTGCCCGACCACGTCGATCCGCGCATGGTCGACTACGCCCGCGCTAACGCCTCGCTGGGGATCAATGGCGCGGTGTTGAACAACGTCAACGCCAAGGCCGACAGCCTGACGGCGCCCTTCATCGAGAAGGCCGCCGCCCTGGCCGACACGTTCCGGCCGTACGGGATCAAGGTCTATCTGTCGGCCCGCTTCTCGGCCCCGATCGAGATCGGCGGGCTGAAGACCGCCGACCCGCTGGATCCGGCCGTCCGCGCCTTCTGGAAGGCCAAGGCCGACGAGATCTACAACGAAATCCCCGACTTCGGCGGCTTCCTGGTCAAGGCCAATTCCGAAGGCCAGCCTGGCCCGCAGGACTACGGCCGCACCCATGTCGACGGCGCCAACATGCTGGCGGAAGCCGTCGGGCCGCACGGCGGCGTCGTGATCTGGCGCGCCTTCGTCTACTCGCACGAACAACCGGACGACCGCGCCAAGCAGGGCTATTCGGAATTCAAGCCCTTCGACGGCCAGTTCGCCGACAACGTGGTCATCCAGGTTAAGAACGGCGCGATCGACTTCCAGCCGCGCGAGCCGTTCCACCCGCTGTTCGGGGCCATGCCCAAGACGAACCTCGGCATGGAGTTCCAGATCACCAAGGAATACCTCGGCTTCGCCACGCACCTGGTCTACCTCGGCCCGCTCTACGAGGAGACCCTGCGCTCGGACACGATGGCCAAGGGCAAGGGATCGACCGTGGCCAAGGTGGTCGACGGCCAGCTGGACGGGCGCAAGCTGACGGTGATGGCGGGCGTGGCCAATATCGGCTCCGACCGCAACTGGAGCGGCTCGCAGTTCGACCAGGCCAACTGGTACGTCTTCGGGCGCCTGGCCTGGGATCCGGACGCCGATGCGCGCACCATCGCCCGCGACTGGGCCAGGATGACCTTCACCAACGACCCCCGCTTCGTCACGCCCGTGGTGGACATGATGATGGGCTCGCGCGAGGCGGCGGTGGACTACATGACCCCGCTGGGCCTGCATCACCAGATGGGCGAGGGGCACCACTACGGTCCCGGCCCCTGGGTGTCGGGCGGCCCGCGCGCCGACTGGACCAGCGTCTACTACGCCAAGGCCGGCCCGGACGGCGTCGGCTTCGACCGCACGCCCACGGGCAGCAACGCCACCAGCCAGTACGCGCCGGCCGTCGGCGCCTGCTTCGCCGACCTCAAGTGCGTCGACGAGAAGGACCTGCTGTGGTTCCACCACGCGCCCTGGGACTATCGCCTGAAGTCCGGCGACACCCTGTGGGATGGCATGGTCAAGCACTACTCGCGCGGCGTCTCGTACGTGGACGACATGAACCGCACCTGGGCCAGCGTGGCGCCGTATGTCGACGCCCAGCGCC
>JAYRLX010000222.1:0-6318 GCA_041905125.1 Caulobacter sp.
GCTTACCTGCGGACCGGTCGATGACGATCGGGTCCGGAACGGGCGCGGCGGCGAGGAGAGCGAGGAGCGGGATCACGGGGCGGTTTTCGCCTTAGCTTTGCGGCGGAAGCAAGTCCCTCGCGGCGGCGGCTACTGTCCGCCGCCGGCCTTCAGCGAGTCCCAGGTGCGGCTCGTCCCCGCCTGACCCAGGGCGGCGCGCAGATAGGCCAGGTTGTTGGCGACCTGCTCCGGCGGAAGGTCGGCGCGGGCCAGCTTCTCGGCTTCGGGCAGGCGGCCCTGCAGGCCAACGACCAAGGCCAGGTTCTGGCGGGCCTGGATCCCGCCTGAGGGCAGGGCGACGGCGCGGCGAAGCTGGGCTTCGGCGCCGGGCAGATCGCCCTTGGCGGCCAGGTGCATGGCGTAGTTGGTCAGGGGCGTGGCCTCGTTCGGGGCCATCGCCAGGGCCTGGCGGTGAGCGGCTTCGGCTTCATCGTCGCGCTGCGCCTGCTCGTAGGCCACGGCCAGCAGGGTCAGCGGGCGCCAGTCCCTGGGCGACAGGCTGGCGGCCTTGCGCGCCGGCTCGATGGCGTAGAAGCCCTGGCCGCGCGCGATGTGAGCCCGGGCGAGCTCCAGCAGAAGGGGAGCGTCGTCGGGATGGGCGACAAGCGCCTTGGTCGCGACCTCGGCGGCTTCCTCGTTGCGACCCAGGCCTCGCAGCGCCTGGGCCAGGGCCGCGCCTGCCTCGGAGTCGGTCGTGTCGGCCTGGAATTCCGCGCCCCAGAAGGCCGCGCGCGCCAGCGGGTCCAGCCGCCGGACCTCCGCGCGCTGCTGGGCGTCGGCCGCCAGGGCCGCGCCGCCCGCGCAAAGCGTCGCCAGCGCCAGGACGGCGGGGGCGAGAACGGTTGCGAGGCGCGCGCGCTTGCGACACATGGAGGAGACGTCTCCGGAAAAGAGCCCGGCCATGATCGGTCTGGGGGCTTAAAGGAAGCGTTAAGCATAATTTTTCGAGAGGCCGCCGATGTCCGACGCGACGCATCCGATCCTCAGCCAAGCCGAGACCGCCGCCATTCCGGTGCATCCGCTGGCGGAGGGCGAGGTCGAGGCCTTCCTGGCCCGGAAACGCGCGCCGGTCAGGACTTTTGCCGCCGCCAACAAGTTCGCGGGCAAGGCCGGGCAGGTGCTGGCGGTCCCCGGCGCCGGCGGCGCGGTCGAGCAGGTGCTGCTCGGTCTTGGAGCCGGCCGCGTCGATCCGTCGCTGCTGCGAACCCTGGCCGGCAAGCTGCCCGCCGGCGACTACGCGCTCTCCAAGCTGCCCAGGGGCCTCGACGCCGAGCAGGCGGCCCTGGCCTTCGCGCTCGGGACCTATCGCTTCGACCGCTACAAGAAGCACGGCGAGCCGATCCCGCGCCTGGTCGCGCCCAAGGGCGTCGACGCCGACGCCGTGACCGCCATGGCCCACGCCTGCGCCCTGGCGCGCGACATGGTCAACACCCCGGCCAACGACATGGGCCCGCTGCAGATCGAGACCATCGCCGGCGAGATCGCCCAGAAGTACGGCGCGACCCTGTCGGTGGTGCGCGGCGATGATCTGCTGAAGGAGAACTATCCGGCCGTCCACGCCGTGGGCCGCGCCGCCGTTGCCTCGCGCGCGCCGCGCATGATCGAGGTGACCTGGGGCGATCCCTCGCATCCCGTCCTGGCGGTGGTCGGTAAGGGCGTGGTGTTCGACACCGGCGGTCTCGACATCAAGCCCTCGGCCGGCATGCGGCTGATGAAGAAGGACATGGGCGGCGCCGCCCACGCTCTAGCCTTGGGCCGGATGGTCATGGAGGCGGGCCTGCCGGTGCGCCTGGTGATCCTGACCCCCGTGGTCGAGAACGCCATCGCCGGCGACGCCATGCGGCCTGGCGACGTGCTGGCCACGCGCGCGGGCCTCTCCGTCGAGGTCGGCAACACCGACGCCGAGGGCCGCCTGATCCTGGCCGACGCCCTGACCCGCGCCGCCGAGCTGAAACCCGCCCTGACCCTGGACTTCGCCACCCTGACCGGGGCGGCGCGCATCGCCATGGGGCCGTTCGTGATCCCCTTCTGGACCCCGGATGACAAGCTGGCCGGCCAGATCGAGGCGGCGTCCAAGGCCGTGGCCGATCCGCTGTGGCGGCTGCCGCTGACCGAGGCCTATCGCGACGCCCTCGACAGCGACATCGCCGACCTGAAGAACGACCCCGACGGTTGGGCCCAGGCGGGCGCCACGACGGCCGCCCTGTTCCTGCAGCGCTTTGCTCCCGCTGGCGACGATATTGGCCCCTGGGCGCACTTCGACGTCTTCGCCTGGAACCCCAAGGGGCGTCCCGGCTATCCGGTCGGGGCCGAGGTCCAGGCCATCCGCGCGGCCTTCGCCATGCTGCGCGCGCGGTTCGCCCGATGAGCTCCGGTGATCGCCGCCTGACCTTGCTGCGCGACGGCCTCGCCGACCGCCGCCTGGAGGGCCTGGTCGCCGCCGACCGCTTCGCCGACGTGACGCCCATGCAGGTCAGCGCCCCGGCCGCCAGCTTGCGCAAGGCCCCCGCGCCAGACGCCGAGCAGGAAGACCAGGTGTTGTTCGGCGAGACGTTCGACGTGCTGTTCGAGACCGGGGAGTTCGCCTTCGGCCAGGCGCGGCGCGATCGCTATGTCGGCTATGTGCCGATCGAGGCCCTGTCGGCGCCCGTGCTGACTCCCGAGCATCGGATCAGCGCCCTGCGGACCTACGCCTTCGCCGAACCGGACATCAAGTCGGCTATCGTCGGCCTCTATAGCCTCAACGCGCTGGTCACGATCCAGGCGCGGGAGGGGCGCTTCGTGAAGGGGGCGCGGACGGGCTGGTTCGTCGAGCATCACCTGGCCCCGATCGGCCGCTTCGAGACCGACCATGTCGCGATCGCCGAGCGGTTCCTGGGCGCGCCCTACCAGTGGGGCGGCCGCGAGAGCCTGGGCCTGGACTGCTCGGGCCTGATCCAGCAGGCGCTCTACGCTTGCGGCCGGGCCTGCCCGCGCGACACCGATATGCAGCGCGGCTTCTTCCCGGAGATCGCCGAGGCCGACCGCCGCCGCGGCGACCTCGTGTTCTGGAAGGGCCACGTCGCGATCCTGCTCGACCCCGACACCATCCTGCACGCCAACGCCCACCACATGGCCGTGGCGATCGAGCCGCTCAGCGAGGCGATCATCCGCATCGAGGCCGCCGGCGTCGGCGCGCCGCTGGGGTACCGGCGGGTTTAGGGTTCCCTTCTCCCCTTGCGGGAGAAGGTGTCAGCGAAGCTGACGGATGAGGGGGTGAAAGACGTGTCCGGATAATGGAGCGCGACCCCTCGCCCGGCCCTCCGGGCCACCCTCTCCCGCAAGGGGAGAGGGAGAGAAGGACCTACTTCGCCGGCCACTGCGCCAGCCAGTCGACGATCGACTGAGGCGTCATGTGGCGGGCGTCGGTCAGCGCGAAGAAAGCGCCGTCATTGACCAGCTTGCCCTTGGTGTCGACCACCAGGAAGCTCGGCACGCCCTTCAGCTTGTCGACGCCGTAGCGGGCCGGGATCTGCATGTTCTTGTCGTAGCGGCCGACATTGATCGCCACGACCTCGAAGTTCTTGTCGACCCAGGGCTTGATGTCGGGCTGCTCGATGACGCTGGCGAACACCCGGCAGTCGCCGCACCAGTTGCCGCCCAGGTCGATCAGGACGAGCTTGTGATGCTTCTTGGCGGTCTTGATGGCGGCGGCCAGATCGGCCTCGGCGTCGGCCTGCTCGTTGTAGGGATAGGGCAGGGGCGTCGGCAGGTCGGCGATCGACTTGAGGGCCGGGGTCGGCGCCTTGGTGGCGGCCAGAGCCGCGGCCGGCGCGGCCAGGAGGACGGTGATCAGGCTGGCGGCGGCCAGGGCGCGAAGCTGCATCGGGCGGGACTTTCTGACAGACCAACGGTCTGCAATCCCTAGCTTGGCCATAGGAAAAGGGCCGCGAAGAAAACTTCGCGGCCCTTTCAGATTCTGTGATCGCGCGGCCGGATGACCGCGAAGCGATCAGGCCTTGGGCGCGGCCGGAGCAGCGGCGGCCGGAGCAGCCGGAGCGGCGCCTGCGGCCGGAGCCGGAGCAGCGCCCGCGGCCGGGGCGGCGGCGTCGGCCGGAGCAGCGCCAGCCGCAGGAGCCGCGGCGGCGGCCGGACGCGGCGGCGGAACCGGCAGCTTCGAGCCCAGGCTGTGCAGATAGGCGATGACCGCGATGCGATCTTCCGGCTTCTTCAGACCCACGAAGGTCATGTTGGTGCCGGGGACGTCCTTACCCGGGGCTTTCAGGAAGGTGTACAGGGCGTCGTAGTCCCACACCGGGGTCTTGCCCGAGAAGTCCTTCATCGCGCCCGAATAGTTGAAGCCCGGGTGCGCGGCCGGCTTGCGGCCCACCACGTCCCACAGGCCGGGGCCGGTGGCGTTGGCGTTCGACGCGTCCAGCTTGTGGCAGGCGGCGCACTTGGCCGAGACGGCCTGGCCCGCGGCCACATTCGCCGGCGTCAGCACGGCGTTCCAATCCGGCGGGGTGTCTTCAGCCGCCGCGGCGCCGCCGGCGCCTTCTTCCTGGACCGCGATCTCGTAGCCGGCCTTCTCGACTTCAGTCCTCTTGAAGACGATGTCCGACGCTTCCCGCAGACCGAAAATAACGAGGCCGGTCAGCAGCACGCCGCCAGCGATCTTGTTGAACGTCAGGTCGCTCATCTCAGCCTTGTCAGCCTCTTGCCAGCCCGCCCGATGGCGGGCTCGAATTTCCCGGCGCGCGAGGGGCCCCAGGCGAGTCCCCGACGCGCGTCATGTTGCGCTCGCGTCTCTTACACGCTACCGCCCCTCGCGCAACCGGGCAGCAAAGATTTGACGCCATGAACCCCATCGTCCTGATCCCCGCGCGGATGGCGGCGACCCGTCTTCCGGGCAAGCCTCTGGCCGATATCGGCGGCCTTCCGATGATCGTCCGGGTGCTGAACCAGGCCCGTGATGCGGCGATTGGTCCCGTGGCCGTGGCGGCGGGCGATCCCGAAATCGTCGAGGCGGTTCAAAAGGCTGGCGGAACGGCGATTCTGACCGACCCCGACCTGCCGTCCGGCTCCGACCGGATCCTGGCCGCCCTGGCCGAACTCGATCCGGGTTTCGCGCACGACGTGGTGATCAATCTGCAGGGCGACATGCCGTTCGTCGATCCGGCCGTCCTGTCGGATTGCGCGCGAATACTTAAGGAATTTGGCGACGCCGACATCGCCACCGTCGTGGCCCCCGAAGCCTCGCCCGCCGATCGGTCGAACCCCGACGTGGTCAAGGCTGTCCTGGCCATGGAAGAGGACGGGCAGAGCGGCCGGGCGCTCTATTTCACCCGCTCGACGCTCTATGGCGAGGGCCCCGTCTGGCGCCACATCGGCATCTATGGCTATCGCCGCGAGGCGCTGGAGGCCTTCAACGCCGCCGCCCCGTCGCCCCTCGAAAAGCGCGAGAAGCTCGAGCAGCTGCGCGCCATGGAGCTGGGCCTGACGATCCGCGCGGCGGTGGCGAAGACCGCCCCGATCTCCGTCGACAATCCTTCAGATCTCGAAGCCGTCCGTCTGGCGGCAGGAAAGCAAGGCCAATGAGCATCCTCAAGAAGATCGCCTTCCAGGGCGAGCCCGGCGCCAACAGCCACGAGGCGTGCCGGACCTACTTCCCGGACTACGAGGCCTATCCCTGCAAGACCTTCGAGGAGGCCTTCGAGGCGATCAAGACCGGCGTCGCGGCGCTGGGCATGATCCCGATCGAGAACTCGATCGCCGGCCGGGTCGCCGACGTGCATCACCTGCTGCCGGCTTCGGGCCTGAAGATCATCGGCGAGCGCTTTAAGCCGATCCGTTTCCAGTTGATGGCCAACAAGGGCGTCAAGCTGGCCGACATCAAGACGGTGGCCTCGATGCCGATCGCGCTCAGCCAGTGCCGCAACAGCCTGAAGAAGCTGGGTGTCTCGACCGAGGCGGCGGGCGACACCGCCGGCGCGGCCAAGGACCTGGCGGCCAAGCCCGACCCGACGCGCGGCGCGGTCGCCCCGGCCCTGGCGGCCGAGATCTACGGCCTGGACATCCTGGCCCGCGACATCGAGGACGAGCGCCACAACACCACCCGCTTCCTGGTGATGACGGCCGACGCCAATCCCGAACCGCCGCCGTTCACCCACCGCTGCGTGACCAGCTTCGTGTTCCGCGTCCGCAACCTGCCCGCCGCCCTCTACAAGGCGCTGGGCGGCTTCGCGACCAACGGCGTCAACATGACCAAGCTGGAAAGCTACATGGAGGGCGGCAACTTCA
>JAYRLX010000223.1:0-4554 GCA_041905125.1 Caulobacter sp.
CTTGAAGCGGGTCGGCGAGCTCGGGCCGAGCGAGGCGTTCAGCGAGTTGATGGTGCCGTAGGCGACCTTGTTGTTCCCGTAGTTGACGCCCGCATCGACCGTGAAGCCGGCGAGCTCGCCCTTGGCGCCGAAGGCCAGGTTATAGTCGTCGATGTCGGTGGTGATCTTCGGGACATAGCCGGTCGGATAGACCGAGACGTAGTTGTTGCTGTTGTCCGCCAGGCGCGGGAAGGCGGCGCTTTGTCCCTTGCGGTTCTGGTAGCCGGCCAAGCCGTACAGCTTCCAGGCGTCGTTCAGCGGCAGGCCGAAGTTGGCGTAGATCGTCTTGGTCTCGACCTGAGGGTCGCCAAAGATCCCGGTGACCTTGTTGGGCGTGACGCGCGGATCGAGATCGGCGCGGTTGGTCGGGTTGCGGTACGAGTACTCGCCGGTCAGGGTCAGGAAGCCGTCGTTGGGCAGGCTGAAGCCCTGCCAGACCGAGGCGCTGTAAACGGGCCCGTCATGGGCCTTGCGCCCATCGGGGTTACGGGTCGTCTTCACCTTGGTGTCGTAGACGCCGTAGCTGGCGGTGGCGCCGCCGCCGCTGCTGGCTTCGCGCAGGCGCAGGTTGATGACGCCGGCGATGGCGTCCGAACCGTACTGGGCCGCGGCGCCTTCGCGCAGGATCTCGACGCTCGACAGGGCGGCCGTCGGGATGGTGTTCAGGTCGAACGGGGCCGAGCCGCGGCCGATCGAGCCGTTGATGTTGACCAGCGCCGAGGTGTGGGCGCGGCGGCCGTTCAGCAGCACCAGCGTCTGGTCAGGGGCGAGGCCGCGCAGCGTGGCCGGGCGCACCGAGTCGGTGCCGTCGGTCACGGCCGGGCGCGGAAAGTCGATCGACGGCGCGAGATTGGCCAAGGCCTGGGCCAGTTCGGGCGTGCCCTGGCGGGTCAGCGCCTTGCTGTCGACGACGTCGACCGGCGAGATGGTGTCGAGGCGCGAGCGCGCGACACGAGACCCGGTGACGACGATCTGCTCGACGGTCGACTCGTCGGCCGGCGGCGTGGCGGTCTGGGCGTGGGCGGTGGCGGAAAAGGCCGCCAGCGAGGCGGCGGCCAGCAGCAAAGCTCTGTAACGCATGAGAAATCCCCTCTCGTAGCCGGGGCGCGGACATGCGTCCTTAAGCCCCGAGGCGGGGGTCTTGATCGCCCCCGCAGCGAACATGGGATTTCGACCGGATGCACACAAGCTGAGCATTTCTATGCTGCGGCGCAGAAAAAAACGGCGCGGATTGCTCCGCGCCGTTCTCTTGAAACGTTCAGAACCCTGACGGGTCTTAGGCTTCGGCGTAGTCGCCTTCTTGCGAGCCGGCGCCGCCTTCCAGGAGGTCCTGGGCGGCTTCGGCTTCGGCGGCGCGTTCTTCTTCGAACTGCGAGGCGATGACGTTTTCGCCGCGCGCTTGGCGCTCGGCTTCGTCTTGGCTGCGCGCGATGTTCAGGGTGACCGTGATGGTCACTTCGGCGTGCAGCTTCACCTTCACTTCGTGAACGCCCAGCGTCTTGATCGGCTTGTCCAGGACGACCATCGAACGGTCGACCTTGCCGCCTTCGGCGCGGATGGCGTCAGCCACGTCGCGACCGGCGACCGAACCGTACAGCTGGCCGCTTTCGCCGGCTTGACGGATCAGGACGTATTGCGTGCCGTCCAGCGCTTCGCCGTTCTTGGCGGCCGCTTCGCGGTTCTTGACGTTGCGGGCTTCGATCTCAGCGCGCTGAGCTTCGAAGTGGGCCAGGTTCGCCTTGGTGGCGCGCAGGGCCTTGCCGCGGGGCAGCAGGTAGTTACGGGCGAAGCCGTCCTTGACGGTGACTTCGTCGCCGAGGACGCCGGTGCCTTCAACGCGTTCGAGCAGAATGACTTTCATCGTGGCGTCTCCCTTACTTCACGACGTAGGGGAGCAGAGCCAGGAAGCGGGCGCGCTTGATGGCCTTGGCCAGTTCGCGTTGCTTCTTGGCCGACACCGCGGTGATGCGCGACGGCACGATCTTGCCGCGTTCGGAGACGTAGCGCTGCAGCAGCTTCACGTCCTTGTAGTCGATCTTCGGCGCGTTGGCGCCCGAGAACGGGCACACCTTGCGGCGACGGAAGAACGGACGGCGGGCGCCGCCAGCGGCGGCGGCCGGAGCGCCGGCTTCGGGAGCAGTCGTATCGGTCATGATCTTTCTTCTCCCTTACGCCTGAGCGCCGAACTCTTCGCGCGGACGCTCCGGACGGTCGCCGCGATCGCGACGGGCCAGCACGGGCGACAGCTCGAGGTCCAGCTCTTCCACGCGGATGGTCATGAAGCGCAGCACATCTTCGTTGATGAGCAGCTGGCGCTCCATTTCCTTCACGGCCGGCGCCGGAGCGTCGATCGCGAGCAGGGAGTAGTGGCCCTTGCGGTTCTTCTTGATGCGGTAGGTGAGGTTACGCAGGCCCCAGTACTCGATCTTGGCGATGTGACCGCCATTCTCTTCGATCAGGGCTTTGAGTTGCTCGTTCAGAGCTTCGGCCTGTTGCGGCGAGATGTCCTGCCGCGCGATGACCACGTGTTCGTAGAACGCCATGTTTTCCTTCTTCCGTTGTGGAAGGCGGCGCGGGCGACGACGGAAGTCCGTCGACCACGATGGATCCGGCACGCCGAGCGGGGAAACCCCGGTCCCGGATGGGTGCGTGCAAGACCGCCTTCCGTGAGAACGCGCGCTACTACAGGAAATGGGGGTGAAAGACAAGCGGCGTTGGGCATTGCCCACGATATCGGCGCCGCGTCGTCAGATCATACAAATGGTCGCCCAGGGGTTCAACCTGAGGGATGTGTATGCTAGCAGACAGTTCATGGGGATGACGTCACGCTTCATGATCGCGTTCGCGACGGCGCTCGCCGTCGGCGGTCCGGCGTGCGCTGAGCTCATCCAAAAGCCCAACATGTCGGTCTCCGCCAAGGACGGCCGCTTCGCCGGCTATTCGGCCGCTCTGCCGCTCGACCTGTCCACCGACACCCAGAAGGTGGCCCTGACGGTCAAGAGCGCCGGCACGATCGAGAACCCGACCTACGGCCTGGATCTCAACCTGACCCAGAAGCCCGACGACGACCGTATCGGCCAGCGCTCGCTGGCGCTGGGCGCGTCGTGGAACGACCGCGAGGCCAAGGTCCGCTCGTCGATGTCGAAGATGTTCGGTTTCGGTCTTCTGCCGCGCGCCAACTATGTGCGCGTCTCGATGGATATGGACGCCAGCCAGGCGGTCGCCGTCCCGAGCAAGGTGCCGGTCGCCCGCGCCAACATCCGCTCGTCCCTGACGCTGGAAGGCAAGCCGATCGGCTCGATCGCCTTTGGCGGCGGCTCCCGGGGCGAGGAGGGCGTCGATCTGTCCCTCACGCGCCCCTTCGACATTCCGGCCGAGTTCACGGTCAGCCTGCGCGGCGTCAACACCGACCGCGAGCAATGGCGGCTTCAGGACGCCCGCGCCATGGTCAAGCTGGTGAAGGCGAACTGGTAGCCTCGAGCTTGCGGTTCTTGCGGGCCGTGACCTCGGAAAAGCGCTTCAGATAGTCCGGGTGCTCGGTGCCCATCAGCTTGTCCCACCAGGTGAAATAGAGGCCGTAGTTCCAGCCTGCCTGGGCGTGGTGCAGGTCGTGGTGGGTCACGGTCGTCAGCCAGGGGATCAGCGGCCGGCCGTCCTTGCCGGCCGGGAACAGCTCGTAGCCCGAGTGGCCGATCGTGTTGCGGACGATCTGGTGCAGCATGAACAGGCCCACCACCGGCCACTGGGTCGGAATCAGGATCATCCATAGCGGCACGAACACGCCGTTGATGAAGGCCTCGCCGAGATCGAAGCTATAGGCGGTGAACGGCGAGGGATTGTTCGACCGGTGATGCCGCCGGTGGAAGGTCCGGAACAGGCGTCGGTCGTGGATCAGCCGGTGCGTCCAGTAGAACCAGGCGTCGTGGGCGACGACCATCAGCACGAGGCTGGTCCAGAACCAGACCGGTCCCCAGCTCCTGGCGATGTTGGGGCCGGGCAGCAGCCCGGCGCGGAAGAGGGCGAAGGTCAGCAGGCCGACCGTCGAGAAGATCATGATCGAGCGGATCGAGACCGCGAACTCGGTCATCAACTGGCGCCCCGGCGGACGGCTGTCGCGGATCTTGCGGCCCGCCAGCGGCGCGGCCAGCACGACCCACAGGGCCAGCCAGACGCCGACCGAGAAGATCACATAGCGTGTGACGTCGATCTGCATGGCCCCCAGCCACTGGCGGCCGAAGGCGAGAAGGGTGTCGAGCATGGAAAAGCTCCTTGGCGATGAACCTCCTCAGGGAAGCGGCGGTCCGGCGAAGGGTCTCGCCGTCCGCGAAATCAGGCGCGTTTGTCGGTTTTCGGCGCGGCTTGAGCGCTTTCGACCAGCCGCAGATGGGCGATCGGCGGCGTGGCCTGCTGGCGCCAGGCGGTCGGGGTGACGCCGACGGCGGCCCGGAAGGCGCGGTTGAACGGGCCCAACGAGCCGAAGCCCAGCTCATAGGCGATCGTGGACACCGACTTCAG
>JAYRLX010000223.1:4564-6249 GCA_041905125.1 Caulobacter sp.
CGGCCAGGGCGACCTTGGCCGCTTCGATCCGCCGGCCGTTGACGTAGTCGGCGAAGTTGCGGTGGCCCAGAACGCCGTTGATCAGCTTGCGCAGGCGATGCTCGGGCGCGCCGACCAGGGCCGCCAGGTTGCCGATCGACAGGTCCTCGCCGCGCCAGACCTCGTTCTCGTCCATGGCCTTGTCCAGGCGGGCCAGGATCAGGCGGTCGGCGGGCGTGAGATCCAGCTGCTGGGGCGAAGCCGACCGCGCCGGCGCCTCGCTCTGGGCGGCGACGAGTTGCGGCTCGGCGCGCAAGAGGACGAGGGTCGTGCCCAAGGCCAGGACGGCGAGCAGGGCGGCCTGCGCTACATCCATCGAGGCGGGGGGGAGGGCGTTCAGCCAGCCCATGTCCCGCGCGGCCACTTCCAGCACATAGACACAGGCTGATACGGCCAGGATGGGCCTCAGCCGCCGACGCTGCGCGACCAGATCGCCGCGCCAACCGCGCCAGGCCACCACCAGGATGTGCGTCACCATCATCATCTGCATGGCGATGTACGCGCCCCAGATGGTCTCGCACCAAGCCTTCGGCGCGACCTGGGCCGCGAGCCAGAAAAGGAGGGCGGCCGCGGGCGCCGCGAACCGCCAGAGGGGCGGACGAGGCCGGTCCTCCAGCAAGTCCAGCGCGAACATCCAGAAAAGCCCCGCTCCGATGACCGAGGCGGCCCACACGGGATCGAATCTCTTGAGCTCGGGGCCCCACGCGCTGACGACGTGGGCGATGACGCCCAGGAAGAACGCCGCGCCCAGCCAGCGGGTGGGAGACGGTCGAGGCGTCGCCACGAGGACGAGGCCGCTCGCCGCGAAGCCGCCAATGGCCACACCGCGCACGATCGCTTCGATTTCCGGGAGATCGGTCATGGCCGATCATGGGCGCCGGCGCGCGCGGGCCTCAACCCGCGCGGCTGGCTGAAACCGCAAAAGGCTCGTTATTTCTTGGCCGCGTTATAGGCCTTCACCGCGCCCATGGTCTGCTGGACGTGGCCCATGAAGTTGCCATCGGTGTAGCTGAGCAGGATCTTGCCGTCCGGCGCGATCACGTAGGAGGTGCGGTTCGACCAGTCCGGCTTCACGGCCAGGGCGACGTCGTAGCTCTGCACCAGCGCCTTGTCGGCGGCGGCGACGGCGAACTTGTCGCGGCAGTGCTCCTTGGAGAAGTCCTTGATGCGGTCGACATTGCCGGCCGTGACGCCGATCACGGTCGCGCCCAGCTTCTCGAATTCGGGCGTGGCCTCGGCGAACTCATGGGCTTCGGCGGTGCAGCCCGAGGTGTAGGCGGCCGGGAAGAAGTACAGCACCACCGGGCCCTTCTTCAGGGCCTTGGCCAGGTTGAAGTCGAAATCCTTGCCGGCCAGGGCGGCCTTGGCGCTGAAGTCCGGCGCCTTGTCGCCGACCTTCAGGGCGGCCAGGGCGGGGGACGCGAAGGCGAGGGCGGCTGCGGCGACACCGGCGAGAACGGTCTTCATGGCGCGACTCCGAAGGAATGATGGTCCAGCTACGTGGGCGTGCGCACTTTGGACGTGGCCGCGCTGATTGCAAGCCTTGGCCTATGCGCGCCGCACTTGCCCCTCCGGCGGCTTTCCCCTAACCCTACCGGCCTAGAAACAACAAAGAACGGAGAGGGCTAAGATGAGCATCGCCAGCA
>JAYRLX010000224.1:0-6242 GCA_041905125.1 Caulobacter sp.
AGTCCGCGCGACTGTCGATCAGGACATGGGTTTTCTCGTCGGTCGGCGTCGCGCCGAAGATCGTCTTATAGGCCGCCTTGGTGGCGTCGAAGAGACTCAAAGCGCCGTACTTGGCCGTGAAGGCCTCCTTGCCCTCGCCGTTCTTGCCCAGGTTCACCGCGAAGTTGATGTAGCGGTTCTCAAGATTGAACGACTGGTAATAGGCGCTGTTGAGGTTGTTGGGGTTCGGCCCGGTCGGCGAGATCAGGTAGTCGACCCCGGCCTGCCCGGGGATTTTGCTGGTGAAGAACTCGTAGGCCAGGGTGGCGACGGAGGTCGTGGCTCCGGCGGCCTTGACGATTTCGGCGATGGCGCCCGTCGTGGAGAGACCGCCCCCGATCCTGCCGGAGAGGTCGGCTCCGAAGGCGAATTGCGCCTCCCCGCCGACCGGCGCTCGCAAAATGGCGGCGAACGCGGTCGCGACCGCTGTCGGCAGGCTGTAGGACAGGAGCACGGTCTTGTCGGAGAAGCGCAGGCTTTCCACGTTCTGGACCGTATCGACACCGTCCAGTCCTTTGGCGCGCAAGTCCTTGACGGTCCAAATTCCATCGCCGGTCTTCGTCACGCTGTAGTCGGTGGACGCGCCGCCATAGACCGCGACGTCCAGGCCCTCGCCGCCGTCGATCTGGTCGTCGCCACCGTTGCCGGTCAGGGTATCCGCGCCGCCGCCGCCCTTGATGGTGTCGCCGTCCGCGCCGCCGATCAGCCGGTTTGCGTCGTCGTTCCCCGTGAGGACCGCGCCGTGATCGCCGCCACGGACGCTGTCGACGCCCCGCAACGCCAAGCGCCCCATACCGACGTCCTGCATGGTCGTCTGGCTCAGATCGACACGCGTGACGCCAGCCGCCGCGCTGAGATCCAGAAGATCGTCGTCGTAGTCGGAATAGAAGGCGGAGGCGCCGTACAGCGTGAGTTCGGCGCTGAGGACGCTGGTGATCACGAAGGTGTCGGCGCCAGTGTCGCCACTCGCCGACGTCAGGTTGACCTTCTCGCCGGCTCGGAGTTCGGCAATCTTGATGGTGTCGGCGCCGCCGCCACCGTTGACGTACCCGTCTCCAAGCTCGACGTAGATGACGTCGTCGTAGGATCCGCCATCGAAAGTGTCCTTGCCGGCGTCACCGTACATCACCGCCTGGCCGCCGGAGTACGAGTTGTTCAGCGTGTCGTCGCCGTCGCCGCCGTGCATGATCGCCGAGCTGACGCTCGAAAGGTAATCGTTGCCGGCGTCGCCCCAAATCTCGCCGTTGCCGGATATGCTGTCATCGCCGTCGCCGCCGTGAAGCTGGTCCTTCAGCCCCGGGCCGCCCCTGATGTAGTCGTTGCCGCCCTCGCCATAGACGATGTTGACGGCGTTGATGTCATCGGCGTCGCTAGTGAGCGAGCCGCTGGCGTAGATGGTGTCGCTCCCCTCACCGCCATGGATGACATCGTCGCCGGCGCCGCCATAGATCTGGTCATTGCCGTCGCCGCCCCAGATCTGGTCACTGCCGCGATTTCCAGACAGGTAGTCGGAACCCTCATCGCCCCAGATCTGGTCGTCTCCGTCATTGCCATAGAGGCGGTCGTCGGCGTCCGCTCCATGGAGCTGATCGTTTCCACTCAGGCCGTAGTAGACGTCAGGCGCGGTGGTGCCAGCAAAGATGTCCGCGCCCTCGGCGCCACCGAGCTTGACCGTGAAGCCGTTCGCGCCGCCAATGCTGGTCGTCGCGAAATCATTCAAACTCAGGGCTGTCACACCCTGCAGCTTCACAACGTAGTCCGAAGCCGAAAGCTTGCCGCTACCGTCGGCGTCAATGACGAAGTAGGTGTCGCCGCCTGACGTCCATGTCCAGGCCTCGATAAAGCCGGGTCCATACTGGTTGGTCGAGAAACCGCGCCCATTTTCCAGCGCGAAGCCCGACCCGACCGCGCCCCGGAAAACCAGGACCTCGCCATTCAGGCCGCCGAAGCTAAGATTCAACAGATCGCCTTCAGCGGGTTTGTAGTCGGCGATTGTTGAGTAGCGCGACCAGTCCGTGCCGCCGCCATAATAGGGCACGCCGGTGGACAAGAAGAAGTTGTCCGCGCCCGCCCCACCAATGGCGGTCGTCACGCCGCTGATCGACAGCTTGTCGTCGCCCGCGCCGCCATCCTGAGTGGCTCCGCCCGTGAGCGAGTCATTGCCGTTCCCGCCACTTAGAGAGTCGCCGACGCCGCCGCTCAGCGTGTCGTTGCCGTCGCCGCCGATCAGCGTGTCGACGCCGCGGCTGTAGCCGTAGCTGGCATTCCCGCTGCTGAGGTAGTCGTCGCCCGCACCACCGTCCAGGACATCGGCGCCCAGGCTTCCGACAAGAATGTCGTTGCCGGCCTCGCCATAGAGGAAATTCTTGGCGCTGCTGAGATCGTCTTGCCCATTCAGATTGCCGCTGGCGTAAAGGGTATCGTCGCCCGCGCCGCCATACAGGGTGTCGTCGCCGTAATCGCCGAACAGGATGTCCTTGCCGTCGTCGCCATACAGTTGGTCGGCGCCGTCACCGCCGTGCAACTCGTCGTCGCCCGCGCCGCCATGGGCGATGTCGTCGCCGCCCTGGCCATAATAGTAGTCAGCCAAGCTCCCGCCATTCCAGGTGTCGCCCTGGGCGGAACCGACCTGTAGCACGTCACCGCGTTGGACGAGATCCTCGACCTTCAGGTTAGCGGCATTGTCGAAGGCAAGGGCGAAGTCCTTGGAGTCGAGCTTGCCGTCGGCGTTGACGTCGACGAACAGATAGGTCGTCCCTCCGCTCCTCCAGGTGTAGACGCCCATATAGCCCGCCCCAGGACCGACGCCGAAGGACTGGCCCGCCTGCAGGCTGAACCCGGCGTTCGACAGCGCGCCCACCCAGGCGAATTTGTAGTTGTCGCTGTCGCGCTGAAGATCGAGGATATCGCGCTCGGCCGACGAGAAATCGACGATGTGATCGATGGCGTTCAGATTGCCCGGCTGGCTTCTCGGACCGATCTGCAGACGGAAGGTGTCGGCGCCGAGGCCGCCCTTCATGATGTCCACGGCCCCGTCGGAATAGACGTAGGCCCGACCTTCGCTGATGACGTCGTCGCCGGCCCCGCCATCGATCGTGTCGGCGCCCGCGTCGCCGACCAGATAGTCGTTGCCCGCGCCGCCGGTGATCACGTCATTGCCGGCGCCGCCATAAAGCGTGTCGCCGTAAAGCTCGCTTGCGGTGCTCGTGCCGGTTATCGTGTCGTCGGTGTCGCTGCCGTAGTAGATATGACCTACGAAGACCACCATGGCGCCACCTCACTACGGGACTCAACGCCCGACACGCATCCTCAACCTAAAACATTGGCGAAAGCTCTTTTCAACCTGGAAGCGGCGACAAAAAAGGCCCCGGCGATAATCGCGGAGGCCTTTGTCGTCAAAAGTTCTTGGAATTGTTCTTTCCAAGCACGCTGGATTAACCAGGCGCCCTATTCGTCCGCATTCTAAGCTTGGAAAGATGTGGCCTTTTCATCGGTTCCACATCCCTCCTCGGAACAAGACAGGCCCTTACCGTGCGAACTTCTGGAACTTGATGCGCTTCGGAATAAGGCTGTCGGCGCCCAGGCGGCGCTTCTTGTCTTCTTCATACATCTCGAAGTTGCCCTCGAACCATTCGACGTGGCTGTCGCCTTCGAAAGCCAGGATGTGGGTCGCCAGGCGGTCCAGGAACCAGCGGTCGTGGCTGATGACCACGGCGCAGCCGGCGAACTCTTCCAGCGCCTCTTCCAGGGCCTGCAGGGTTTCGATGTCCAGGTCGTTGGTCGGTTCGTCGAGCAGGATCAGGTTGCCGCCGGTGGCCAAGGTCTTGGCCAGGTGGACGCGATTGCGCTCACCGCCCGACAGCAGTCCGACCTTCTTCTGCTGGTCGCCGCCCTTGAAGTTGAACGAGCCGACATAGGCGCGGCTGTTGATCTCGCGCTTGCCGACGATCATCACGTCGGTGCCGCCGCTGATCTCTTCCCAGATGGTCTTGTTCGGATCGAGGGCGTCACGCGACTGATCGACATAGGCCAGCTTGACGGTCTCGCCGACCTTGATCGTGCCCTGGTCGGGCTGCTCGCGGCCGGTGATCAGCTTGAACAGCGTCGACTTGCCGGCGCCGTTCGGGCCGATCACGCCGACGATGCCGTTCGGCGGCAGGCGGAACGACAGGTCCTTGAACAGCACCTTGTCGCCGTACTCCTTCTCCAGGCCGTTGACCTCGAGGACGACGTTGCCGAGGCGCGGGCCGGGCGGGATCTGGATGTGGGCCTGGGTCTGGGCGGCGCGGGCGTTCTCCTGCGCGGCGACCATTTCCTCGTACGAGGCCAGACGGGCCTTCGACTTGGACTGACGGGCCTTGGGCGAGCTGCGGACCCACTCCAGTTCGCGGGTGAGCGCGCGCTGGCGGGCTTCCGATTCCGACTGCTCCTGGACGACGCGCTTTTGCTTCTGCTCCAGCCAGCCCGAGTAGTTGCCCTCGTAGGGGATGCCCTTGCCGCGATCGAGCTCGAGGGTCCACTTGGTGACCTGGTCCAGGAAGTAGCGGTCGTGGGTGACCAGGATCACGCAGCCCGGGAACTCTTCCAGGTGGTGCTGCAGCCAGGCCACCGACTCGGCGTCCAGGTGGTTGGTCGGTTCGTCGAGCAGCAGCATGTCGGGCTTGCTGAGCAGCAGGCGGGCCAGCGCGATGCGGCGCTTCTCACCGCCCGACAGGGTTTCGATATTGGCGTCGTTGGGCGGGCAGCGCAGGGCGTCGATCGCCATCTCGACCTTGGAATCGATGTCCCAGAGATCCTTGGCGTCGATGATCTCCTGGAGCTTGGTCATCTCCTCCATCAGCTCGTCGGAGTAGTCCTCGCCGAGCTTGGCCGCCAGTTCGTTGTACTTGTCGAAGATCTTCTTGTCTTCGCAGTCGGCGATCACGTTGCCCCAGACGTCCAGCGTCGGGTCCAGTTGCGGCTCCTGCGGGAGATAGCCGCGCTTGACGCCGTCGGCGGCCTTGGCCTCGCCCGAGAATTCCTTGTCGAGGCCGGCCATGACCTTCAGCAGGGTCGACTTACCCGAGCCGTTGACGCCGACAACACCGATCTTGGCGTCGGAATAGAACGACAGCCAGATGTTCTCGAAGACCTTCTTGCCGCCGGGATAGGCCTTGGTCAGGCCCTGCATCTGGAAAATATATTGCTGCGCCATGAGGCTCGCGTTCTCGCTGGACGAGGGTTTCGGGGATTGGCCGCTGAAATAGCGGTCCGGGCCGCTTCGCGCAATCGCGGCTGGGAATTCCCGCCGCCGCGACCTTCACCGTTTCGTCGCGCGAGTGTCGACTATCCGACATGGAACCGTCGCTTGCGCGTCGCCGACCCTTGTTAGCCGAGCTCTGATCCGAAGCTGATCCGCGTCGGACAAGGGGATTCTGACAATGAAAAAGAACCAGATGCTTCTGGGCGCCGCCGCGCTCGTCCTCCTCACGGCCGCCGCGCCGGCCTTCGCCGCCGACAAGGTCGACGCCGCCGCGACGCCCGCCGCCGCACCCGCCGACACTTCCGAAGTCGACGCCCTGATCATCATCGGCCAAGGCCAGAGCCGCCAGATCCAGACGCTGAACAGCGACGCCATCGGCCTGCAAGCCGCTGGCACGAGCGCCCTGAAGGCGATCGACAAGCTGCCGGGCGTCACCTTCCAGTCGGCCGACGCCTTCGGCGCTTACGAGTGGTCGACCCGCATCTCGATCCGCGGCTTCAACCAGAACCAGCTGGGCTTCACCCTCGACGGCGTGCCGCTGGGCGACATGAGCTACGGCAACCACAACGGCCTGCACATCAGCCGCGCCATCGCCTCGGAAAACATCGGCCGCGTCGAGCTGGCCCAAGGCGCCGGCGCGCTGGGCACCGCCTCGACCTCGAACCTGGGCGGCACGCTGCAGTTCTTCTCGCGCGCCCCGTCCGAAGCGATGGGCGGCGAGCTCGACCTGACCGGCGGTTCGGACAACATGCACCGCGTGTTCGGGCGCTTCGAAACCGGCGCCATCGAGCAGCTGGGCGGCCTGCGCGGCTACATTTCGGTCGCCGACCAGAAGGCCGACAAGTGGAAGGGCGGCGGCGAGCAGAAGCAGCGTCAGTACGACGCCAAGGTCGTGATGCCGCTGGGCCAGCGCGGCGACCTGACCGGCTTCTACCACCGCTCGGAACGCCGCGAGCAGGAC
>JAYRLX010000225.1:0-6232 GCA_041905125.1 Caulobacter sp.
ACGCGGCCGGCGTGGCGCATCAGATATTCGAGCAACTGGAATTCGCGCGGCTGCAGCTCGATGCGCTGCCCGCCGCGCGTGACCTGGCGTTTGAGCAGGTTCAAGGTCAGGTCCGACACCTGCAGGACCGAAGGCGTCTCTTGCGGGGGCGGGCGACGCGCCAGGGCGTTCACCCGCGCCAGCAGTTCCGCGAAGGCGTAGGGCTTGACCAGATAGTCGTCGCCGCCGGCCTCCAGGCCCTCGACCCGGTCATCGATGCCGCCTAGCGCCGTCAACACCAGGACCGGGGTCTTGACGCCGGCGGCCCGGATCGTGCGCAGGATCGCCAGGCCATCCAGTTGGGGCAACATGCGGTCCAGAACGATGACGTCGTAGGTTTCCCCGGCCGCCAGCATCAGGCCCTCGCGGCCGGCGACGGCGAGGTCCACGGTGTGACCGGCTTCCGACAAGGCGCGGCGCAGATAGGCCGCGCCTTCCTTGTCGTCCTCCACGACGAGCAGTTTCATGTCCGCAAACTGCCCCGATTTGCCGGCGGCGCAAGGCGCCTAGTCAGGGTTCTTTCCCTCCGCCGCGTTTTCCAGGACCTTGCCCGACCGGGCGTCGACGCCGACCTCGTACGGCTTGCCGTCGGTTCCGGTGATGTCGAACGAATAGCGCAGGCCGCTGCCGCCCTTTTCCTTTTCCAGCTCCTTGTCGGTCACCTTGCCGGGGCGGGCCTTCAGGGCTGTGGCCTCAGCCTGCTCCAGAGTGACTTTGGCGGATTTCAGCAGCCTGGCGCCCCTGAGCTCGCCGGCTTGCGCTGTCGCGAAGACAGTCGCGGCAAGGCTGGCGAGAATGATCATGGTCTTTTTCATCGTGTGTCTCCTGTCGACGACGCGACCTTGATCAAGGTCTGGCGCCGCTGTTGTGGCCCCCGCAATACCGATCGCCAATCCGTTGGGAAAAGGCGGCCGTCCGACGGAATTCCGTGTCTCTCGCCGACATCCGAGCCAACCAGAAAACCACGCTCCATTTTATCCGGTTATGGCGCGAACATTGATTTTTCCCAATGTGAAAGCTGTTAAAAAACAGTCACTTAAGCGTCACCAAACCTTGGTTTGCGCCCGCGAGCGGCGCGCTGTTTCTGACCCGCCATTCGCCACACATGGTCCGCTGAACGGCCGGTGATCGCGCATCCTGGGGGATCAACATGCAAGTTTCGCCGCCGCACCTCCGCGCCCGAAGGGCCGCCTGGCTGGCCAGCTCGATCCTGGCCGCCGGTGTCTTCGCCACCGCCGCGTTCGCCGCCGATACGGTCGCGACCGACGCCAGCCGTCCCGTAAAGATCGATCCCGAGACCGCCGACTACGGCGTGCGGGTCGACGAACTGGTGATCACCGCCGGCGGCAAGGCCACCGAGGCGGCGCCGACCAAGAGCTCGCTGAACGCGACCCAGCCTCAGGCGATCATCGACCGCCAGGCCATCGACCAGTTCGTGCCGACGACGGCCGACTACAACCAGATCGTCAATCTGGCCCCCAGCATGTCCGGGACCTCGTTCAACGGGCCGGGCCTTGGCGAGGCCAAGACCGTGCTGCGCGGCTTCAAGGACGGCGAGTACAATATCACCTACGACGGCATTCCCTGGGGGGACGCCAACGGCCCGACCCACCACTCGACCTCATTCTTCCCGTCTTCGACGGTGGGCGCGGTCGTGGTCGATCGCGGCCCGGGCGAGGCTAGCCAGCTGGGCGTCGCCACCTTCGGCGGCTCGGTCAATCTGTTCTCGCCGGAAGTCAGCGACGAACGCGGCGGCTCGCAATTGGTGACGGCCGGCTCGTGGAACACCCTGATGGCGGTGACCAAGCTGAACACCGGCGCGATCGACGCCCTGAACGGCGCCAAGTTCATGCTGAACTTCCAGGAGCTGAAAACCGACGGCTACCTGACCTACAACAAGGCCAAGGGCTTCAACCAACTGGTGCGTGGCGTGATTCCGCTGGCGGGCGACTGGAGCCTGACCCTGCTGGGGACGTGGAACTACACCAAGATATACACCAACGACAACGCCGGCGCGACGCTGACCCAGGTGGGGCTGTACGGCAAGAACTTCGCGCTGAACAACGATCCCGCGACGCCGAACTACTACAAGTACAACGTCGTCGAGAAGCACACGTACTTCAACTATGCGCGTCTCGCCGGCAGCATCACCGACACGCTGAAGCTCGAGAATACGCTCTATTCCTACTACTATAAGAACGATACGGAATCGGCGCTGGACCCCACCTTGTCGCCGGCTGACATCGCCGCCAGCAAGGGCCTGCAGATCACCTACACGCCCGGCGGCAAGGCCACGGTGAACGGCCATATTCCCGGCTACACCAAGCTGAACGTCTACAAGATCTATGGCGACATCCTGCACCTGAACCAGCAGGCGCCGTTTGGCGAGATCAAGACCGGCGTCTGGCTGGAACATGCCGATACCGGCCCACGCTTCCGCTCGGACTACGACGCCACGCTCGGGATCGGCCCCAGCGGCGGCCGCACCCCCGACTACCGCCAGAAGGTGTTGGCGGGCGTTCCGCAGGATCTGGAGTACCTGCAGTTTTCCGGCTGGGACCAGATCGAGCCGTTCGTCGACGTTGTCTGGAAGGTGACTCCGGCCCTCACCGTTACGCCCGGCGTCAAGCACGTGAGCGAAAAGATCAGCGTCGACGCCGACGTGAACCAGAAGTCGCGCCTGCCCTTCCACGGCTCCAAGCGGTTCCAGAAGACGCTCTACTTCCTGACGGCCAACTACAAGCTGGCCGACAATCTTTCGGCCTACGGTCAGTTCGCCACCGGCTTCCTGCTGCCCGACATCAGCGTGACCCAGTCGGTCAATCCGAACCTGAACGAGCTGCATCCGCAGGAGTCCAAGAACTACCAGGCAGGCGTGGTCTACCACGGCGGCCGCCTGACCGTGGACGCCGACGCCTACTACATCGATTTCACCAACAAGCTGCAGAGCGTCACCGTCGGCAGCGAAACGGTGAACTTCAACCTGGGCGGCGCGATCTACAAGGGCGTCGAGGGCTCGATCACCTACGCGGCGCTGGATCATCTGTTCGTCTTCGCCAACGGGTCGCTGAACACGGCCAAGGCTCAGGGCGCCTCGACCGCCATCCTGGGAACGCCGGTGACGATCGCCGGCGGCAAGCAGATCGCGGGCGCGCCCAAGTCGACGGCCGCCGTGGGTCTGCTCTATCGCCAGGGCGGTTGGTCGGTGTCCCTGGCCGACAAGTACACCGGCGAGCAGTGGGCGGCCGAGGGGGAGCCTGCCAGCTACCGGATCAAGCCGTACCATTCGGCGGACCTGAAGGTGATCTACAGGTTCGGACGCTACCGCCTGGAAGGCGCGATCTACAACCTGACGGACAGCCAGCAGGCCACGTCGATCAAGCCCGGCAAGACCGTCCCGTACGATCAGTACTACTTCCAGCCCGAGCGGAACTTCCAAGTCTCCGCCAAGGTCAACTTCTAGGACGGTGGAGACGATGATGAGGCACTGGATCGGATCCCTGGCTGTGGTCGCCGCGCTCGCCGGCGCCGCCCAGGCTCAAGACGCGCCCAAGCCCAAGCTCTCGGCGCGTTTTCTGTCGGCCGCCGAACTGGACGCCTCGCGTATCCTGCCGCCGCCCCCGATGGCCGGGTCGCCGGCCGCCAACGCGGAACTGGCCGAAGTCCGGGCTATGATCGCGGCTCGTACGCCCGAGACGCTGGCCCACGCCCGGCGCGATGACGAGGTCAAGGACGCCTCGATCTTCGTCCAGTCGATGGGGCCGGGCTTTGACCTCAAGGCCTTGCCCGCCACCGCCAAGCTGATGGCCGAGGTGCGGGTCGAGGAGAAGGTCGCCGCCGACGCCGCCAAGGCCGTGTTCAGGCGCCCGCGTCCCTGGCTCGTCGACGACAAGCTCGACAGCTGCAGCCGCGAGGACGCGCCGCTGACCTCCTATCCAAGCGGTCACGCGACCATGGGTTTCGCCATGGCCGTCGTTCTGGCCGACCTGGCGCCCGGCCATGCTCCGGCGTTGTTGGCTCGCGCGAAGGACTATGCCGAGAGCCGTATCGTTTGCGGAATGCACTTCCGGTCCGACATCGAGGCCGGCCAAGTCCTGGGCACGTCGGTGGCGCTGGAACTGCTACGCAATCCGGGCTTCAAGGCGGATCGCGACGCCGCCGCGGCGGAGCTCCAGGCCGCCAAGCTTGTCCCTTGAACCAGACGTGGGCGCTGAGCCTCACGGCGATTGTGCGCTGCCGTGGCGGGTGATGACTTTGTCGCCATGGGTTAGGAATGGGGCGCGGAATGAGTAGTTGCTGCGCCGGCTTTAGCGGGTTGCCGAGGGCGCGCTTGGCGTCCAGGGCGGTGGCCTTCAGCGCCGCGTCCCCGTAAGCTCAGGAACTCGCCCGCTCTCGCGACCGCGATCAGCGTCAAAGGTGATGTCACTATCTCCGACGTGGCGGCTTCGCCAGGCGCCGTGCATGGCGTCATCAGGGCCTAACGGTAACCAGAATGACGCCACCGCCGATCAAGCAGACGCCTAGCCAGTTGGTCGGCGAGAGGCGCTCACCCAGGAAGGCCGCGGCGAAGATCGCAACGAGAACCACGCTGAGCTTGTCCATCGGCGCAACTCGCGCCGCATCGCCCAGTTTCAAGGCTCGAAAATAGCAGAGCCAGGATGCGCCGGTCGCCAGGCCCGATAACACTAGGAAAAGCCAGCCGCGTCCGCCGACCGTGGCAAGCGACTCCCATTGCCGCGTCAGGGTCAGGAAGGCCGCAAGGGTGGCAAGGATGACGATCGTCCTGATGAAGGTCGCCAGATCCGAATTCACCACCGCGACGCCGAGCTTGGCGAAGATCGCGGTCAGAGCCGCGAAACCTGCGGAGCCCAGCGCCCACGCGACCCAACCTGCTGATGCTCTCATCTAGGCGCTTTCGATCCGATCGCTGGAAGCTTGCCACATTCGCACAGCGGCGGGAGCCAGCATATGAGCACGTCAACACCAGGCGGAATGCTCGTCTCGTCGACATAGGGGTTCGATGACCACGCCAAGTGTGTGGTCCGGAGTGTGATGGTGCAGCATCGATCCTGAAGTGTCAGGACGAGGGTATGGTGTGGACGCGTTTTTCTCTTGCCAGAGCCCAAGTCGCGCCAACGGGCCGGACAGGCGCCGAGTTCGGAGAAATGTCCGCCGCCTGAGACTACTCAAACTCGACGGACGGGGGTCTTAGCCAGTCCACCATGTGCGAGGCTGACGGCGCGGCCGACTATCGAATGCGCAGTTTCTGCGGCTTATCCAGCCGCAGTTGCTGGCGCAAGACCACCGCTCTAGACGGCGATCCGCCGTCGGGCGCGCTCTGTCCCGCCCCGCGCCTCTGAAGGCGCCGCTCTCGCTCGGAGCTCCTGAGGGCGCGCCCCTTGCGGGCCGGCTTGGCCGGCCGCCGGCGGCTCAACGCCGCTTCCCGAGCGCGCGTCGCGCGCTCTCCTGTACAGGCTTCATTGTCATGAGCGCCCGACATGCGGGCGCGCGGGCTTGGGGCTCCGCCCCCAGCGCGCTCCGGACCAGCTTCCGCCCAGCTTCGGGCGCTTCGCGCCCTGCAGCCGGGTCCCCGCGAAGCCGGCCGCTCCGCTTGCACCCCCAGCTCTCGCCGAGGGGCGTCGGGTTGCAGACGCGCTTTGCGTCCGCAACCCCAGCCTCAAGGAAAATAGTCCTATGACTCAGGAGCAGCTTAGCCAGCAGGTGGCCCAGTTGAACGATGCGCATCGCCGACAGCCGGGCGTGGGATGGGTGATGACGGCAGGGGTTCAGGCCCTTGGAGCCGCCGGTCTGGCGCGGGCGGTCGAGGCCGTGCGCAATTTCGAGGCCTTCAGTGAGGACAACGACCCTTACGGAGAGCGCGACTTCGGCGGCTTCGAGATCGATGGGCAGCGCCTGTTCTGGAAGATCGACTACTACGATCTGAGCCTGACGGGCGCGTCACCCGATCCGGCCGACCCGGCGGTGACGCGGCGGGTGCTGACCCTGCTGCTCGCCGAGGAATATTGAGCTAGCGGCCGGGGCGCTTAAGGCGTCCCGGCAAGCGGCCTTCAAGTGTGAGCGATGGCGAGACGCTGCTAAGAGCCATGCGCCGGCGCGGGGGGGCGGGGGGGGGGGGCCGGGGGGGGGGGGGGGGGGGGGGCCCCCGGGCGCCCCGGCGGGGGGCCCACCACGC
>JAYRLX010000226.1:0-6230 GCA_041905125.1 Caulobacter sp.
CTATCTGCGGCTTATGGCGATGGAGGCGGACACAGCGGTGGACAACCCGTCCGCCCTGCTGCACCGCATCGGCTCGAACCTCATGCTGGACCGCCTGCGTAGCCAGAAACGCTCTGGCGCGCGCGATCACGACTGGCGCGAAGCCAACACCACGGTCCTGGCGGGACACGAAGTGGCCGACGAGCCGGCGGCCGACGAGGTCGTCCACTCGCGCCAGCGCCTCAGGGCCCTGGTCGAGGCCGTGGACGATCTCCCGGAAAAGACCCGGCACGCCTTCCAACTGCACAAGCTGGAGGGTCTCAGCCATGCCGAGACAGCCCGTCGCATGGGCATCAGCACCAGTACGGTGGAAAAGCACATAAGCTCGGCCCTAAAGACCCTGACGAGGCGACTGCGTTGATTTATGCATCTGTCAATGGAGGGCGAGACATCGTCGCGACGTCCTTCCCGTGGGGGATGATGGGTCCTCGTCGGAGCAAAACCGGATGAGCCGGTCAGCGCAGCATCTGCAGGAGGCGGCCGATTGGCTGACCCGATTGCAGCGGCCGGAGGTCGATGAGACCGACTGGCTGGCGTTTGACGCCTGGCTTTCCGAGCCGGGCGCGCAGGAGGCGTATGACGCCATCCAGGCCGTCGACGAGGAGATCTTCCAGCGAGGGGCGGCCGTCCGGGGGGAATTGGCCGAACCCAGGCGGGCCGCGGCGAAGCGGGCGTTCACGATCGACTGGCGTTGGCTGGGCGGTCTGGGCGCCGCCGCCGCCGCGGCCGCCATCGCGATCACCGTGGCGCCGTGGGGCGAACTGCTTCCCCAGCCCGATACGCTCTACACCACCGCCAAGGGCGAAAGCCGCACCCTGGACCTGGCCGACGGCACCCGCATCGACCTGAACACCGACTCGCACGTGTCGGTCCGTCTGGAGAAGGATGCGCGGCGCGTCACCGTCCATGAGGGCCAGGCCCTGTTCGACGTGGCGCATGACAGCGCCCGCCCCTTCCTGATCACCGCCGGCGACGAGACGGTGCGCGTGGTCGGCACCAAGTTCGACGTCCGCCGTCGCGACGGCCAGCTCAGCGTCACCGTGCTGCGCGGCCTGGTCGAGGTCTCGACCGACGGCGAAGACACGCCCGTCCGACTGCGTCCCGGCCAGATGCTGGAACATGTGGAAGGCGCGTCCGGCGTCTCGGTGCGGTCGGTCGCCGCCGAGGATCAGGTGGGCTGGCGCTCGGGCCGTCTGATCTATCGCGACCAGCCGCTGGGTCGCATCGTCAGCGACATGAACCACTATTTCGAGCGCCCCATTCGCCTCGAAGGGGAAAATACGGCCACTCTTCGGTTTTCCGGCGTATTGATCGTGGATAGACAGGATGCGATGGTTCGCCGCCTGACCAGCCTGATGCCTATTTCGGCGACGCCGACCGATGATGCCATTGTCCTGCGCGGAAGGCCGTCCGCTTCGAACTGACGCTTGTAGGCGGGCCCGCTCCTGAGACGGGCCCTTCTCCTTTTCGCCGCCAGCTTCCTGGGACTAGGCCTTAGCGGACGCGGCGCCGCCGCCGCTGTCGATGGCCGGGTGCGCCTGGACATCCGCAAGACCACCGCCTCGGAAACCTTGATCGAGCTGGGCGTCCGCATGGGCGTCAGCGTTGGCGGCGTCGAGGCTTGCAAGGGCCCAGGCGTTCCCCTGGCCGGGTTGTTCACGCTGCGCGAGGCTCTCGATCGCGCCGTGGCCGGACGCGGTTGCGCCTACGCCCTGGTCGACGCGCGCACGGTCCGCTTTTCTCCGCTCAAGCCCCCGGCGCGCCCCCAGGTGGTCGCCCGCCCCGTCGCGCCGACCGCGATCGAGCCTGTCGCCCCTCTGACGCCGCTGATCATCACGGCCGGCAAGCGTCCCGCCCGGCTGGGCAGCCTGCCAGGCGGCGTCAGCGTCATCGGCTCGCCCCAGCTGCAGGACACCGGGGTCGGCGAGACCGGTTCGGTGGCGCGCCAGACCGCCGGCTTCATCACCACCAACCTCGGGGCGGCGCGCAACAAGATCCTGCTGCGCGGGCTGTCGGACGGCACCTTCACCGGACGCACCCAGTCGACGGTGGGGACCTATCTCGACGACCTGCCGGTCAACTACAACGCCCCCGACCCCGACCTTCGGCTGATCGACGTCGAGCGCGTCGAGGTGCTGCGCGGCCCGCAAGGCGCGCTCTACGGCGGCGGCTCGCTCAGCGGCATCTACCGGATCGTCACCCGCGCGCCTGAGCTCGGCGCCTATTCCGCCTCGGCCGGCGCGACCTTCGCCGACACCGAGTCGGGCTCCAACAGCTACCGCTTCGAAGGCGTGGTCAACGTGCCGACCAGCGCCCAGTCGGCCTTGCGGGCGACGCTCTATCACGACGTCGACGGCGGCTATCTGGACGACGTGAACCTGCGCCTGTCGAACGTGGACAAGACCACGCGCCGGGGCGGCCGCGTGGCGTGGCGGTTCGAGCGGGGCGAATGGGAGGTCCGGCTGGGCGTCGCCGGCCAGAGCGTCTCGTCCAAGGACACCCAGTACGTCACCCTGGCTCCCGGCGGTCCTCGCCGCGCCAACCAGGTGCGCGAGACGCACCGCAACCGGCTCGACCAGACCTCGCTGAAGATCAGCGGCTCGGGCGATTGGGGACAGTTCGAGTCGGTGACCGGCTACGTCACCCACAAGTTCGCCAGCCGCTACGACGCCACCCTGGCCCTGACGCAGTTCGCCGAAGAAGGCGTGGAGCTGGGCCTCTACGACGAGAGCTCGCGCGTGCGCATGGCCGTCCAGGACGCGCTCTACACCGGTCCGGAGCGAGGCCGGCTGCGCTGGATGGTCGGCCTCTTCGCCGCCGACAGCATCGAGGAGGGCGACGCGGACCTTCGCGCCCGGAGCTCGAACGTCACCCGCACGGTCTATAATGAGGACCGCAAGGACCTGCTGAACGAGTACGCGGTCTATGGCGAGGCCAGTTACGACCTCGGGGCCGGATGGAAGGCCTCGGTGGGCGGACGCCGGTTCAAGACCACCGTCCACACGCGATCCTACGTGCTGGCGCCGTCGCCTGGGGTCTCGCGGGATCTCGATCGCAAGGCGTCGTTCAGCGGCTTCTCGCCCAAGGTCTCGCTGCAGCGCGACCTGTCCGGCGGCGGCATGATCTACGTGCTGACGTCCGAGGGCTATCGCGCCGGCGGCTTCAACTCCGGCGGTTTGGCGGTTCCCGCGGAAACGCGCCGCGTCTTCCGCCCCGACCATCTGCGCAATTACGAGATCGGCGCCACCCTGACCCCGTTCCGAGGCCGCCTGAACCTGCGCACGGCGCTGTTCTACGACGACTGGCGCAACATCCAGACCGATCAGTACTTCTCCTCGGGCCTGTCCTACACCGCCAATATCGGCGACGGCCGCAATCGCGGGGTCGAGATCGAGGCCGTCTGGCGGGCGACCAGCCGCCTTACCGTTTCAAGCAACGCCCTGTTCAACGAGCCCAAGCTGACCCGCATCGCCCCGGGCTTCGGCATCGGCGCGACCGCCAGCCTTCCCGGCGTGCCGGACGTCTCCTTCGGCAGCCTGGTCACCTACCATAGGCCGCTGACGGCCGACGCCACGCTGATGCTGACGGCCGAGACCGGCTATATCGGCCGTTCGCGCCTGACCTTCGACCCGCGCTATTCGCCATCCATGGGCGGCTATTACACCGGTAAGGTCTCGGCCCAAGTGATGACCGACCGCTGGCGCGCGGCGCTATTCGTCAGCAATCCTTGGAACAGCTCCAGCGACACCTTCGCCTACGGCAATCCGTTCAGCTTCGGCCAGGTCCGCCAGGTCACGCCGCAACGGCCCCGCACGTGGAGCCTGTCCCTGTCGGCCAATTTCTAGGCCCCCTGTCGCAAAGCTTACATATTTCTTACCGCCGACTCCGGGGGGAGACCACGAACGGCGCCGTCATCTTCTGTGAGAGCGGCCGCTGGGGCGCGGGACGCTCGATCAGGGATTTCGAGTGATGACCAAGCTTACCGCGCTGCTCTGCGTCCACAATGAAGAGCAACGCCTACCCGCCTGTCTGGCCGCCCTGTCGTTCTGCGACGAGATCGTCGTGGTGGCCGACCGCTGTAGCGACGGCACGGAAGCGATCGCGCGCCAGTACGGCGCCCGGGTGATTTCCGGCATCTTCCCGATCGAGGGCGCGCGCAAGCACGCCGGCCTGGCGCGCTGCACCGGCGACTGGATCCTGGAGCTGGACGCCGACGAAGGCGTCACCCCCGCCTTCGCCCAGGAGGTCCGCGAGACCATCGCCCGCGGCGGCGCGGCCGACTGGTATCAAGTGCCGATCGATAACTACATCGGCGACCAGCTGGTCCGTCACGGCTGGGGCGGCTCGTTCGGCACGTCCTCGGCCGCGCGCCTGTTCCGCCGGGGCGTGAAGTCGTGGAAGTCCGAGCGCGTGCATCCGGGCGCGAAGCTGGACGGCGTCTACGGCGGACGCCTGACCCAGCCGCTGCGCCACATGGTCGACGAGGACATCGGCGACATGTTCGCCCGCCTGTCTCGCTACACCGCCCTGCGCGCCCAGGACCTGGCCGACAGCGGCAAGGTTAAGGGAATCGCCGACGACGCCTTCCGGGGCGTGCGCCGGTTCTTCAAGTGCTATGTCTCGCGCAAGGGCTATCGGGAGGGCGATCTGGGCTTCCTGATCTCGCTGATGGCGGGCCTCTATCCGATCCTGTCGAACCTGCGCGCCCGCGAGATCCTGCGCAACCGCGCCCGAGAAGCGGCCAAGCCGGCCCCGCCGGCCGCCCTGCCCCTGCGCCGGGCCGAAGCCGCCAGCCACTAGTCCCGCGCCATGCGGCGGCTCGAACCCCTCGCCTTTCGCCTGATCCTTGGCCGGGAGCTGCGGCTTTGGGCGGAGGCGGGACGCGCGCCGGTCCTGTGGTGGCGCGACGACGACGCGCGCGCGCCCAGCGAGGCGCTGGACAGGCTGCTGGCGCTGTCACGCAGCCACGCGGCGCCGCTGACCCTGGCGGCGATCGCCAGTCCGCACCTCGGCGACCTCGTTCGCCGCATCGAGGTCGAACCGACCGTCGAGATCGCCGTGCATGGGTTCAAGCATATCAACCGCCAGCCCGCCGGCCGCGGCTTTGGCGAGGTGGTCCCCGAGGATAGCCTCGAGTGGGTCCGCGCCCAGCTGCGGGCGATCGTCATGGCGTTCCACAAGGCCGGCGCTCAGCCGACCCTGTTCGTGCCGCCTTGGAACAATCTCCAGCCTCGACTGATCGAGGCGCTCGGCGACTCGTCCATCACCGCCGTCTCCGCCTTCGACCAGGCGCGTGGCGTGTCGGAAGGCGTGGCCCGCCTCGACGCGCATCTCGACGTGCTGCGCTGGAAGGGCGGCGGGCGTTTCCGCGGACGCTGGCGGTTTCTGACGCGCATGCGCCGACTGATGGCGCAGCGACGGGTTTCCGAAAATTGGGACGAGCCGATGGGCCTGTTGACCCACCACCTTGATCACGACGCGGCGACCTGGGCGTTCCTGGATCAGTTCCTGGCCGCGTTCCCGATCCAGGCGCGGCGGGATCTGACGCCAGTCAGTCCGCGCGCGCCCGAGGCGCTCAGCGCCTAGGGCGTCTTAGCTTAGGCCAGTTCGGGACGGTCGCGCAGGCACTCGCCGATGGCGCGGGCGCAGCCCGGCAGGCCGAGGGCCCCCACGAACGACATGGCTACGGCGCAAACCAGCATGATCGGTTGGAAGATGCGCATCGGGAATCTCCGCACGGCGTTCGTCGGTGGCACTGTGCCGGAACAGTAAGACGGAACCTTGACGATTGTTCCGCGCTCGAACGGAAAAATTTCAGAGGACGGTTTTTTAGGTGCGCGCGCCGTTCAATCCATAGGCTCGCCGCGCCGTCTCGATCCGCTCAAGCTTGGCGTAAAAGAGCGACCAGTCATCCGCCTGATCGATCGGCGCCCACAGGGCTTCGACCTCGTCGATGATCAGCTCCTCAGGCTCCGGACGCTGGAAGATCGGATCGGCCAGACGCTCGGGACGGTCGGGGGAATAGTTGGCCAGGCGCGCGCGGAAGGCCCGGAACGCCTCGCTTTCATAGAGGCCGGCGCGCGGGCCCGACAGCGCCCGCCCCTCGGACGCCTCGCCGCCGAACCAGTCGAAGAAGAACGGCACCCAACGCAACGTCTCGCCCACGTCGGCCAGGGCCCGGAAGGCGGCGT
>JAYRLX010000227.1:0-6224 GCA_041905125.1 Caulobacter sp.
CAGCTCCAGCACCAGGCGCAGAACGAGCCGCAGGTTGGTGGCGTCGGCGACGCAGATCAGCGCCTCGGGCGCGGTCTCGCCGACCAGCTTGCCCAGCACGGCGTCGCGGGTCACGGCCTCGTCGGGACTGCGGGCCCGCAGGGAATAGGTGCCGGGCAGGTCCAGCACGCGCATCTGGCGGCCGCTGGGCGCGGTCAGCACGCCCTCCTTCCGCTCGACGGTGACGCCGGCGTAGTTGGCGACCTTCTGGCGGCTGCCGGTCAGGGCGTTGAAGAGGGCCGTCTTGCCGGAGTTGGGATTGCCGACCAGGGCGACCCGGGCGGGCGCGAGCGGCGCGGACTTGGCGGTGGAGTCGGTAACGGTGGCGGCGACGCCGGTGTCGGGGGTCAAGGTCTTAGCGTCCGTCGAACTTCACAGAGACGGCGCCCGCTTCACGTCGACGCAGCGCCACGCGGGTGTCGTCGACGCGGACCGCGATCGGGTCGCGGCCGAACAGGCCCTGGTGCAGCACCTCGATCCTCGCGCCCTCGACGAAGCCCATCTCCAGCAGCCGCCGCTCCAGCTCCTCGGCGGCGACCGCCTCGGCCGCGCCGGAGACGCCAGTGACCTTGACGATCACGCCACGATCGCCCGGCCCGGCCACGGCCAGGGGGCGAACGCCGGCCGGATCCCCCGTGGGATCGACGACGGCGGGCTCGAATTCGGAAGACAGGGCGAACGCTTCGGACATAACCGCTCCGATAAGATTGCGAACGATTATCAGTCGAGCGCGCGAATGTCGATTCAGCGAAAATACGGAGGTGGGTGTATGCTAGCCGTTAAGGATCCTTGGGACCGTTTGGCGCAGGGGCGTTAATCTATTCGACTCTTGGCGTTCGGATCGGTCTGATGATCCGTATCGATTCGTACGGGCGAAATGATGCGTAAGCTTATGCTGGCGCTCCTGACGGGGGCCTATCTTTGTCTGGCCTTGATCGTCTCCCTCTTCCTCTGGAGGATGGGCGCGACCCCGGCTGTCGGCGTCTCGGCGTTCATCGGCATGCTGGGCCTTTGCTTCGCCTTCCACGGCCTGCTGGCCCAGACCTTCCTGGGCGCGGCCCTGCGTCTCGACATCGACACCGTCCGCGAAGCCCACGCCATCCTGCTCGACCAGGTCGAGAAGGTGGACGGCCGCGTCACCGACCTGATGGAGGTCGTCGCCGCCGACGCCCAGCGTCGCACGGAAGCCCTGTCCCACGAGGTCAGCCACCTGGAGGACCTCGTTCACAAGATGAACGACCGGCTGGAGCGCCAGCTGAGCCAACCGGCCGCCGCCGCTGCCCCGCGCGGCCCGCTGACGGATCGCGCCCCGCACGGCGATCGCCTGCTGCGCATGGTGCAGGAGGCCCTGGCCGACAATCGCGTCGACCTCTACCTGCAGCCGATCGTCAGCCTGCCCCAGCGCCGCGTGGTCTATTACGAGAGCTTCTCGCGCCTGCGCGACGAGACCGGCCGCGTGCTGATGCCCGCCGAATATCTGGCGGTCGCCGAGCCGGAAGGCCTGATGGCCAACATCGACAACCTGCTGCTGTTCCGCTGCGTGCAGATCGTCCGTCGCCTGGCCAAGCAGGACCGCAAGGTCGGCATCTTCTGCAACATCTCGCTGGCCAGCCTGGGCGACGAGGCCTTCTTCCCGCAGTTCCTGGAGTTCATGCAGGAGAACAAGGACCTGGCCGGCGCGGTGATCTTCGAGCTGGGCCAGGACGCCTTCGAGCGCCGCGGTCCGGTCGAGGCCCGCCACATGGCCCGCCTGGCCAGCCTGGGCTTCAGCTTCAGCCTCGACAAGGTCGTGGACCTGGACATCGACTTCCAGGACCTGGCCCGCGCCGACGTGCGCTACCTGAAGGTCGCGGCCCAGATGATGCTGAACGAGCTGGAAGAGCAGGACGGCAAGCTGGTCATCGCCTCGCTGCCCGACCTGAACGCCGCCGACTTCGCCTCGCTGACCCGCCGCTACGGCATCGAGGTCATCGTCGAGAAGGTCGAGGCCGAGAAGCAGGTCGCCGAGATCCTCGACCTCGATATCGGCTACGGCCAAGGCAACCTGTTCGGCGAGCCGCGCGCCATCCGCGACGCGATCTTGGCCGAGGCCGAGCCGCCGGCCGACTTCATGCGTGGCGGTTCGCGCCGTCGTGCGGTGGGCTGGTAGGGCCGCAAGCATCGGAATGACGCCGCAAAGCGTTGGCGGCAGGGTCTCCGTGAAAGGAGCCCCCTCATGTCCGCCTACGATACCGAAGACGCCCGCTGGGCCGCCTGGGAGGTGCGTGATCGCGCGGCCGACGGCGCCTTCTTCGTCGCCGTGCGCACCACCGGCGTCTACTGCGTCGCCAGCTGCGCCGGCCGCCCCCTGCGCAAGAACGTCGAATTCCACGACACGCGCGAAAGCGCCCGGGCCGCCGGCTTTCGCGCCTGCCTGCGCTGCAAGCCCGACCGCGAGGCCGCGTGAGCCCAAATTCCATGCCTCTCGACTGGACCCGCATCGGCGCCGAGCTCGACGCGCGCGGCTGGGCCCTGACCGGGCCGCTGCTGAAGCCCGAGACCTGCGCGGCGATCGCCGAGCTCTATCCGCAGGACGCGGGTTTCCGCAGCCGGGTGGTCATGGCGCGCCACGGCTTCGGGCGCGGCGAGTACAAGTACTTCAGCTATCCGCTGCCGGACGTGGTCCAGCGCCTGCGGCAAGGCCTCTATGGTCCGCTGGCTGAGGTCGCCAATCGTTGGGCCGAGCGGCTGGGGCAGGACCACCGCTTCCCAGAGGCCCTGCACGACATGCTGGCCCGCTGCCACGCGGCGGGTCAGGTCCGTCCGACGCCGCTGCTGCTGACCTACGGCCCTGGCGACTACAACTGCCTGCACCAGGACCTCTATGGCGAGCATGTCTTCCCGCTGCAGGCGGCGTTCCTGCTGGACGAGCCCGGCCGCGACTTCGAAGGCGGCGAGTTCGTGATCGTCGAGCAGCGCCCGCGCCAGCAGTCGGCGCCGCAGGTGGTCCCGCTAAGGCAGGGCGAGGGCGTGATCTTCGCGGTGCGCGAGCGACCGGCCGAGGGAACGCGCGGCGTCCATCGGCGCGTGCTGCGGCATGGGGTCAGCGAGGTGCGCTCCGGGCGGAGACGAACGCTGGGCGTGATCTTTCACGATGCGCTGTGAGTAAGCGCCCCCTCCGTCTCGATGCGTATTCGCATCGATCCACCTCCCCCGCGGGCGGGGGAGGATGAGTGGCTTCCTCCTCACCCGTGAAACGGGGGAGGTGGCGCGGCGCGAAGCGCCGTGCCGGAGGGAGCGCTAGCCCTCACCCCATCGGCGAAACCCCGAACAGCACCCGGTGCAGGAACAGCACGAACACCGCGTACAACACCGTCCCGCCTGCCACCGCGATCACGTCCGCGATCGGCTTGGTCACGACCGGCGCCGGCTCCTTGCGGTTGACCGCCGAGATCAGGTCGAGGATCGCCCACGCCAGGAACGCGCCGAACAGCACCACCGAGGCCAGGTCACCGTTGGCCAGCAGATGGCCGCTAGCCCAGGCGATGGTCCCCAGCAGCATCGGGTGGCGCAGCGTGGCCTTGATCCGGCCGACCGGACCGTTCGATCCCGCCAGCAGCACGAAGGCGATCCAGACCAGGGCCATGGCGGCGTGGCGTCCCCAGGCCGGCGGCTCATAGACCTGCGGCGCGGTCGGCCGGGCCGCGATCCAGCCCAGGATGATCAGCACGAAGCCCAGGCCCGCGATCATCGAAAAAAGGCCCTTCCAGCGCTTCTCGTTGGCGGCGATCTGGCCGTCGCGCAGAGGCGCGGCCAGGATCCGCACCGAGTGGATCCCCAGAAACACGAAAAGACCCAGGATCAATATCGTCATCGGCCCCTCCCAAGGTTGCGGGAGGATAGCCACGGAAGGCCGATCTTCGGAAGCGTCGCCGCGCGGCCTTGAATTCCGATGCGCGGGGGAACAGCTAAGGGCCGGGCGACATTGACGCCCCGCCTCCCGACCGGTACCGCCCGAGCATGATGGATTTCCCGCCTGGCCTCAGCGCCCTCTCCAACCGCTACGACGTGGTGCTGTGCGACGTCTGGGGCGTGATCCACAATGGGGTGGCGAGCTTCCCGCAGGCCTGCGCGGCCCTGACGACATGGGGCCAGCAGAAGGGCCCGGTGGTGCTGATCTCCAACTCGCCGCGCCCGTCGGCCGACGTGGTCGCGCAGCTGGACAGCCTGGGCGTTCCCCGCTCGGCCTGGAGCGGCTTCGTCACCTCGGGCGACGCGACGCGGGCGCTGTTGAAGACCAACGCGCCCGGCAAGGTCTGGAAGATCGGCCCGGAGCGGGACGAGGTGCTCTACGAGGGCATGGACCTGACCGGCGCCGGCTGCGAGGACGCCGACTTCATCTCCTGCACAGGCCTCTACGAGGACGAAAAGGAAGTCCCGGAGGACTACCGCGACCGGCTGAAGGTCGCCGCCGACCGGGGCCTGCTGTTCATCTGCGCCAATCCCGACCGCGTCGTGCAACGCGGCGACAAGCTGATCTTCTGCGCCGGCGCCTTGGCCGACCTCTATGAGAGCCTGGGCGGCAAGGTCGTGATGGCCGGCAAGCCTTACGGCGCGATCTACGACCTGGCCCTGGCCGAGGCCGAGCGCCTGCTGGGCCGTCCGGCCGACCGAGACCGCGTCCTGTGCGTCGGCGACGGCGTCATCACCGACGTGAAGGGCGCCCACGACCAGAAGCTGGCCTGCCTGTTCATCGCCAAGGGCATCCACGGCGAGAAGGCGATCGGCCCGGACGGTCGCCTGAATCCGGAAGCGGTTCTGGCTCTGCTGGAAGCCGAACAGGTCGGCGCCACGCACGCCGTCGGTGATCTGGTCTGGTGATCGGGTTTCGAAACGCTATGCTGTGTGCAGCGCACAATAAGAACCCGAGGGGAAAGCGTCATGCAGGGTAAGTTTCTGGAAGAGCTGAGCGTCGGCCAATCCGCCGAGCTGGTCCGCACCGTGGGCGCGGCCGACATCGAAGCCTTCGCCGAGGTCACCGGCGACAAAAATCCGGTCCACCTGGACGCCGAGTACGCGGCCAAGACCAGCTTCGGCGAGCGCATCGCTCACGGCATGCTGTCGGCCGGCTACATCTCGGCGGTGCTGGGCACGACCCTGCCCGGCCCTGGCGCGATCTACCTGTCGCAGACGCTGCGCTTCAAGCGGCCGGTCAAGATCGGCGACGAGGTCACCGCCCGCGCCACCATCACCGAAATCGACGAGGCCAAGGCCCGCGTCACTTTCGCCACCGTCTGCCTCGTGAACGGTAAGCCGGTGGTCGAGGGCGAGGCCGTGGTCATGGTCCCCCGCAAGGCCGCCTGATGCCCCTGAAGACGATCCAAGCCTGGAAGGACCTGCCGGCCGAGGCGCGCGGCGCCTCGGTGGCGCTGGGCAATTTCGACGGCGTCCATCGCGGCCACCAGCAGGTGATCGCCCAGGCCGCGAAAGCCGCCCTGGCCGGCAAGACCCCGCTGGGCGTCGTCAGCTTCGATCCGCATCCGCGACGCCTGTTCCGGCCGACCGAACCGGCCTTCAAGCTGATGACCCACGCCCAGCAGGCCCGCGCCCTGGCCGGGCTTGGCGTGGATCTCTTCTACCTCCTGCCGTTCGACTTCGAGATGGCCAGCTTCGGCGACCGCGAGTTCGTCGAGAAGGTGCTGGTCGAGGGCCTCTCCGTGAAGCACGTGGCCGTCGGCTTCGACATCTCGTTCGGCCGCGGCCGCTCGGGCAGCGCCGAGCTGATGAAGGCCTATGGCGACGAATACGGCTTCACGGTCTCGGTGGCCGAGCCGGTCGCCGATACTTCCAAGGCGGGCGGCGACGGCGAGAAGTTCTCCTCGACCGCCGTCCGCGAGGCTCTGCGCGACGGCCGTCCCGACCAGGCCGCGCACATCCTGGGCAGACCGTTCGCGATCGAGGGCGTGGTCCGCCGCGGCCAGCAGCTGGGCCGCCAGCTCGGCTTCCCGACCGCCAATGTCGAGGTCGAGGACTATGTGGTCCCCAGGCTCGGCGTCTACGCCACCCGCACCCGCCTGCCCGACGGGCGCGAGGTTCCGGGCGTCGCGAACCTCGGCAACAATCCGACCACCGGCATCGTCGAGACCCGGCTGGAGACCTGGCTGTTCGACTTCGACGAAGACCTCTACGGCCAGATCATCGAAACC
>JAYRLX010000228.1:0-6210 GCA_041905125.1 Caulobacter sp.
CGATCTCGCGATCGGCGAGGGCGCATGGGGTGGCAAGGTCTCCGGCGCCGGCGGCGGCGGTTTCCTGATGTTCTTCACCGATCCCGAGAACCGCCACCACCTGATCACCACGCTGAACGCCGCGGGCGGCCAAGCGAGCTCGGTCAAGGTCACGTTCGAAGGCGCGGAAGCCTGGAGCGTGCCTCGGTGAGGGTGCGCCAGTGCGTGATCCTTGTCGGCGGGCTGGGCACGCGTCTCGGCGACATCGCGCGCGACACGCCCAAGCCCATGCTGCCGGTGGCCGGACGGCCCTTTCTTGAGCATCTGCTCGCCAAGGCGGCGCGCAGCGGCTTCGATCGCGCGCTCTTGCTGGCCGGACATCGGGCCGAGGTGATCACCGGGCATATCGAGGCCGAGGCGCTGGTCGAACGCCTTGGCATGGAGATCGCGGTGTCGGTCGAGCCTGAGCCCTTGGGAACCGGCGGCGCGCTGAGCCACGCGCGGGACCGGCTCGACGACGCCTTCCTGCTGCTGAATGGCGACACCTGGTTCGACTTCGACTGGCGCGCCTTCGCCGACCGTGGCGAGTATGCGGGCCTGATGGCGCTGCGCCTAGTCGAGCCCGCTGACCGCTACGAGACCGTGGTCTTGGATGGCGACCGCGTCGAGGAGATCCGGCCCCGCGACGCCGGTCTGCGCAGGGGCCTGATCAATGGCGGCGTCTGCCGCCTCACCAAGATGGCCGTGCCGAAGACCGATCGGGCCTTCTCCCTTGAGGCTGAATTGCTGCCCGCGCTTTGCAAGGCGCGAGACTTGGGCGGCCAGGTCTTCGATGGCGCCTTCGTCGATATCGGCGTGCCCGCCAGCCTCGCCGCCGCCGAACAGATCCTGGCGTCGAACTAGCTTCATTCCCCGGTGCGGGCGTCCGGGCGACTCAAATCATGGCCAAGATTGACTAACCGCAACGTCGGGCGCGTTCCCCGGCCGTAAAGCCGACGCACCATCCTGACGTTCGAGATGACTCATGTCGATCAAGCCCATTGACCTAAGCCGTGTGCGTGACCTGCCGCTGCTGGCTAACGCCAGCGAGGAGTCTCTCTCCCTGATCGGGCAGGGCGGCTTCCTGCAATGGACGCCGAAGGGCGCTGAACTGGTCGCCGAGGGGGAGGTCAACGACTTCCTCTACATCCTGCTCGACGGCTCCGTGGAACTGGAGGGCACCTGGGGCGACCGCGATTCGACCCTCGCCGTGCTGCGGCCGCTCTCCAGTTTCGTTCTGGCCTCGGTGGTTCTTGAGGCGCCGGCGCTGATGACGGCGCGCACGCTCGCCCGCAGCCAGCTGCTGATGATACCCGGCGAGCTTTTCCGGCGCGTGATCCGCGAGGACCAGGGCGTCTCCATGGCGGTTATCGAGGAGCTGTCGGGCTGCTACAGCGGCCTGGTCCGCACGATCAAGAGCCACAAGTTGCGCGCGCCGCTCGTCCGGCTGGCTAACTACCTGCTCGTGCAGCAGCGCCGCCAGGGCGGCGGCGGCGTGCTGCGTCTGCCGCTGCAGAAGAGAATGCTGGCGTCGCTGCTGGGCATGACGCCCGAGAACCTCTCGCGGTCGTTCGCCGCCTTGGCGGAGCATGGCGTCAAGGTCGATGGGCCGCTGGTCACCATCACCCGCCCGGCTGTCCTGGCGCGCTTGGCGAAGCCAGATCCGTTGATCGACAACCCTCTGCCGGTGGCTGGCGCGCTGATGGGCCAGGCCGGACGCGAACGCGCCGCCCACGTCGAGGGCCATGCCTGATGGCCTACAGGTCGGTGAAGACCTACGGGGCGGAGCGCGGTCTGTCCTGCGCCTACCGCCAGTGGGCGGCCGAGAGCCATTGCCAGCTGCTGCACGGCTATTCGCTGGGCTTCGTCTTCGACTTCGCGGCCGAGCAACTGGACGCGCGCGGCTGGGTGGTGGACTTCGGCAAGGCCGGCTTTGGTCCGATCCGCGAGTGGCTACACCACATGTTCGACCACACCCTGCTGGTGGCGGCCGGCGATCCGTCGCGGCTTGAGTTCGAGCGGCTCCAGCGTCTGGGGCTAGCGCAGGTCAGGATCGTGCCGGGCGTCAGCGCCGAGGCCTTGGCCGCGCACGTATTCGAGCATGCGCAGGGGTTGGTGGACGCGGCGACCAAGGGGCGCTGCTGGGTGGCTTCGGTCGAGTGCAGGGAGCACGGCGCCAACGCCGCCGTGTTCGAGAACCCGCAGGGTGTCTTGAAACAGGTCAGCGCCGAGGCCTTGAGCCTGGCGCTCAAGGGTCTTTAGGGGCGGTTGAGCGATGTAGCGGCGGCTGCATCTTTGAGCTCTCAAAATGTGACTTGACCATCCATAATATGGAATTAACGCTTGGCCTCTGGGACCGGCGATCCACGCGGCGTAACCGTGCGGGCGAAGAAGGTCTGGGAGGACATCTTGCAGCAAGCCCACGCCACGGCTCTGTCACGCCGCGATCTTCTTGTTCTCTCGGCAGCGGCCGCCGCATTCGGCTTGGGGTCGACCGCCCCCGCGAGCGCCTCGCCCTCGCCGCCGGTTACGGAATTGCGCTGGCTCGACGGGGAGCCGCCGAAGGTTCTGGATGGCACCGCCTTCGGCGTTCCCTGGCCTCGAGGCGCGCTTAAACCCTCTCAACCGTTCAGGATCGCCGGCAAGACGGGCGAGGATGTCGCGGTCCAGTCGTGGCCGATCGCCTATTGGCCGGATGGTTCGCTGAAATGGTCCGCCCACGCGGTCGCGGGCGGGGAGGGGCGGGAGGGCCTGTCGATCGTCCCCGGAAAGCCCAAGGCGCCGGCTTCGCCCGTGACCGTGACCCAGACGGCCGCGCTGATCACCGTGAGTTCCGGCGATCTGGTCTGGCGTCTCCCAACATCTGGTCCTGACCTCGTGTCGGAGGCGCTGCGCGGCGGGCGGGTCACGCTGAAGAGCTTGCGCCTGGTCGCCATCGCCCAGGATCAGCCGGCCCTGGAGCCCGACGGCGTCGTCCATTCCGCACGATACGAGTCGCGATTCTCGACGGTCACCGTCGAGCAGTCAGGGCCTGTCCGAGCTGTTGTTCGCTTTGATGGCGTCCACCGCGGCGGGGAGCGCGAGTGGCTGCCCGTCACTGTGCGCCTCTACTTCCACGCCGGCTCCGAGGCCGTGCGCATCATCCACAGCTTCGTTCTCGACGCAGACCCGGCCAAGGACTTCATCCGTGGGTTGGGCGTCACCGCCCATGTGCCGATGAGCGACGAGACCCATAACCGCCACATCCGCTTGTCGGGCGAGGAGGTTGGCGTGTTCGGCGAGGCCGTACGAACCCTGACGGGTCTTCGCTCACGCGGCGATCCGGGGCCAGCCGCCCGCGAAGCGCAGGTCGCCGGCCGTGCGGTGCGCACGGACACCCTTCCGCCCAAACTGCGCGACGGCCTCAAATGGATCCCGGAGTGGGGCGACTTCTCGCTGTCGCAGCTGACCCCTGACGGCTTCACGCTGCGCAAGCGAACCAGCGCCGGCCATGCCTGGATCGACTCCAATGCGGGCCAGAGGACAAAGGGCCTGGCCTATGTCGGCGGCGTCTCCGGCGGCGTCGCCGTCGGGCTGAAGGACTTCTGGCAGCGCGCGCCGACCGGGCTCGACATTCGCAACGCCCACACCGACCTGGCCGAGGTGACCGCCTGGATGTGGTCGCCCGAGGCGACGGCCATGGACGTGCGACCCTACCGCAGCGCCAACGGCATGGACACTCACGCCGAGGAGCTCGAAGGCCTGGATATCACCTACGAGGACTACGAGGCCGGCTGGGACGACGCGCGCGGGATCGCGCGGACCTCCGAGCTGACCCTGTGGGTCCTGGGCGCGACGCCGTCGCACGACGTGTTCTCGGACATGGCGGGCCGGGTCGCTGATCCGCCGCGATTGACCGTGTCGCCTCAGCGGCTGAAGGCGGCGGGCGTGTTCGGAGACTGGAGCGTCGTCGACGCCTCGACGCCGACCCGCAAGCGCATCGAGGATCGGCTCATCTACCTGATCGACGACTACATGAAGGAGCAGGAGCAGCGGCGCTGGTACGGCTTCTGGTCCTATGGCGACGTGATGCACACCTACGACCCGGATCGCCACATGTGGCGCTACGACGTCGGCGGCTACGCCTGGGACAATTCCGAACTCTCGACCGACCTCTGGGTCTGGTACAGCTACCTGCGCACCGGTCGGGCGGATGTTTTCAAATTCGCCGAGGCGATGACCCGCCACACCGGCGAGGTCGACGTCTATCACCTGGGCCGCTTCAAGGGCTTTGGCACGCGGCACGGCGTGCAGCACTGGTCCGACTCGTCCAAGCAGCCACGGGTCTCGAACGTCGCCTACCGCCGTATCTACTACTACCTGACGGCTGACGAGCGGGTCGGGGACCTGATGCGCGAGCTGGTCACCTCCGACTCGGCGCTGGAAGCTGTCGACATTTCCCGCAAGCTGCCGCCGTCGCCGGGCCGGGAGCGGCCGAAGGGCGTCGTGGCGTCGGGCTTCGGCACGTCGTGGGGCGCGTTCCTGGGGGCGTGGCTCACCGAGTGGGAACGCACGCGCGATCCGCGCTGGCGGGACCGGATTCTCAACGGCATGAACACGATCGCGGCGATGAAGCGGCGCTGGTTCGCCGGCGAGGCGCCGTACGACCTCAAGACCGGCAAGTTCCTGGGCGACGGCGACTACGTAAGCGTTTCGCACCTGAACGCGGTGTTCGGGGTGGTCGAGATGACGTCCGAGCTGCTCGACCTGCTGGACGTCCCCGCCTATCGCAAGGCCTGGCTGGAGTATTGCCGCTACTACAATGCGCCGCCCGCCGAGTTGAAGGCGCTGCTAGGGCAGGTCCCGGGCGGACGCAGCCTGACCGACGCCCATTCGCGCCTGACCGCCTACGCCGCCAGGCATGAGAACGATCACGCCCTGGCGCTGCGGGCCTGGTCGGAATTCTTTGGCAAGGCGGGACGGGAAGGGGGCGACCTGATGTCCAGCCAGAGCCGTCGCGTGGGCGGGACGGCGGTGCTGCGTCCGATCGACGAGGATCCGGTCCTGTCGACGAACGGAGTCGCGCAATGGGGGCTGGCGGCCATCCAGAACCTGGCCTTGATCGGCGACAGTCTGGAAGAGGCGGCGGCCGCGAACCGCTGAGGACACGCCGCGCCCATCGGGCGCGGCGGAACGTCGCAGTCAGGCTTAGAGCGCGGCGTCGACCTTCAGAATCGCGCGCGCTTCACGCCGAGTTTGTCGGCCAGCAAAGAACAGCGACGCCACGAATGCGATCGAGAGGGCGGCCGCCACATAGCAGGCGGGGCAGTGGCCCGCGAACACGAAGGCGTCGCCGCGCGCGCTGCAAATAGGGCCGGCCAGCATGCGGGGCAGCGATTGCTGCAAGGCGATCACCCAGGCGACGAGGGCCGCCACGCCGGTGGCCGAAGGGAGATGACGAGAGAACTCTTTGAGCATGGCGGACTCCGAATTGGCCCACAGGGTCCAACAGGTTCGCGGACTTGGCTTTGAGACAGATCAAAGCACGGGATGAGCCGGTGTGACACCCCTGAGGTCCAGGTTCGACTCATGGAGTCCGCATGTCCGCCCCATCTAACACCAGTGCTGGTCCGCCCGCGGGCTCCAGCCTCCTTCTAATCATCTCGGTTATCGGCGCCTTTTTGGCGATTTTGGGGGCGGGTCTAACCCATGACCCCATTTTCCGCCTTCAGGCCGGAACCATCGCCCTGGCCGGCGTGATCGCCGCCTTCGTCCTGAACGGCGGTCTCGCCGGCGGCACGCTGCGCGATCACCCCGACCAGTACTCCGACAACGTCATCAAGGCCGGTGTCATCGCCACCATGTTCTGGGCGGCGGCCGGCCTGCTGGTGGGGGTGATCATCGCCGCCCAGCTGGCGTGGCCGCGGATCTTCTACTTCCCTGAGTTCGGGTTCCTGAACTTCGGGCGGCTGCGGCCTCTGCACACCTCGGCGGTGATCTTCGCGTTCGGCGGCAACGCCCTGATCGCGACGTCCTTCTGGGTCGTCCAGCGCACCTGCAAGGCGCGCCTGGCGGGCGGCATCGCTCCGTGGTTCGTGTTCTGGGGCTATCAGCTGTTCATCGTGCTGGCCGCGACCGGCTACCTGATGGGCGCGACCCAGGGCAAGGAATACGCCGAGCCCGAATGGTACACCGACCTTTGGCTGACGATCG
>JAYRLX010000229.1:0-6194 GCA_041905125.1 Caulobacter sp.
TCAGGCGTTCCTGCTGACCGCTCTGGAAGGCTTCACCCCGACCGAGGCCGCCCAGATCCTGGACTGCGATTTCGGTGAGATCGAACGCCTGATCGCCGACGCCCAGGCCGAGATCGACGCCGAACTCGCGACCGATGTCCTGATCATCGAGGACGAGCCGGTGATCGCCGCCGACATCGAGGCGCTGGTCCGCGAGCTCGGCCACGACGTCACCGACATCGCGGCCACCCGTGGCGAGGCCGTGGACGCGGTCGCCCGCCGCACGCCGGGCTTAGTGCTGGCCGATATCCAGCTGGCCGACGGTTCGTCGGGCATCGACGCGGTCAAGGACATCCTGGGTCGCCTCGACGTGCCGGTGATCTTCATCACCGCCTTCCCGGAACGCCTGCTGACCGGCGAGCGTCCGGAACCGACCTTCCTGATCACCAAGCCGTTCCAGCCGGAAACGGTGAAGGCGGCGATCGGCCAAGCGCTGTTTTTCCATCCGCGGCGAGCCCGCAAGGCGGCCTAAGGGCCAAGGCTTCCAAATGATAACGGCCTCCCAATCGGGAGGCCGTTTTTCTTTGCTCGATCGACAAGCGTCTATGGCGTTTGACGCGCCGGCTGTTGGGGCGTGGTTCCCGACCGGGCCTCGGCCGGAGTTGTCGCGCCGGTGTTGGCGTCCACGGCGGCCAGGTCCTTGGCGCGGAAACTCCAGGCGCCGAACAACGCCATGGCGGCAAGCACCGTCGACACGATGAGAATCCAGAAGATGTGGCGCCCAAAGCGCCCTTGCCGCGCTCGCGTGGCGTTGACGCGAGGGCCGGACGAGGTTTGTTCGGCCTGATGATGGATGTCGGTGGGCATGGTGTCCTACCTCCTGAAAAGTCCTAGGGGGCCCAGGACGTGGTGATATCGGGGCGGGCCAGAGCGGCCGCGCGATGATTGAAGCCCATCACCGTGGCGGCGGAGATCGCGCTGGCGGCGATCACGGCCAGGGCCATGAGCCGAGTGCGCGTGCGGCGCTGACGCTCGGTCAGGGTCTGCACAAATACAGTTCCGCCATGCTGGGCCTGATAGGTCCTGATCACGACGCAGCTCCCCAGATGCGACGGCCCTCTTCGCCGCCTGTAAGGTCAACGCCTCCCCTACGCAGCTGTTCCCGCGGAGCCGCCGCGCGGGGGAAAGCAAAAAAATCGCGCCTGACGGGAACTCTTTGCGGCACACGCCGTGTTCATCTTCGCGAAGGCGGCGACGCCCCCCCGACTTGAGGCTGGCGCAAGCCAGCCTGCCGCCTTCGCACCCCCCTTTGTTGATGCGAACTCAGGCGGACCGGCTATCCGGCCCGCCCTTCTTCGTTGACCTCAACGCCTGGGCGGCGCGAGATCGAAGACGATGTCGGCGCGGCGACGCAATGGCGCGGCGACGCCCGAAGCCGCAGCGCCGAGGTCGCCCACGGCCGCGAGATCGAAATCGGCTTTACCAAATCCATGCGCCGCCAAGGCGCTTGACACCGTGTCGGCCCGGCGCTTCGAAAGGGCCAGATTGGCCTCAGACGCGCCGACCGCATCGGCCAGTCCGATAACCCGCACGCTTCGGATCTGACAGCCCCGCGCCTGGGTGCGAGCGCTGGCCAGGACCATCCGGGCCTCAGGCGTCAGAGCGGCGCTATCCTGGTCGAAATAGATCGATGATGTGAAACCCGTGCAGGTCGGGCCCGCCGCCGCGACGGGTCTCTTCACGCTCCGCCAAGGCCCAGAGGTCTCGGCGCAGGCCGCCAGCGACAACGCGGCGGCGATCATAATGGCGGTGTTCGTCGTCTTCATGGTTCCCTCCTCCAGACACGCGAGCACGAAAAAGGCGACCGGCAGGACCGATCGCCTCTCGATGAACCAAGCCGCCCGCCCTAGTAGCGGGGGCTGCCGTCTTCCCAATAGTAACGGCCGCTGCGGGAGTCGTAGTAGTAATAGCGCCCCGCGCGCTCGTCGTAATACTGGCGACGATTGACCGAGTTGGCGCCGCAACCGCCGTCTTCCCGGCAACCCTTCACCGCGCCGACCGTCCCGCCCAGGGCCGCGCCCACGGCGGCGCCGGTGCTGGCGCTGCCGCCGCCGACATTGTTGCCGATCACCGCGCCCGCGAGCGCGCCGAGCGCCGCGCCGCCGGCGGCGTTGCGCTCCACATTGCCGGTCGAGGTGCACGCCGCAGCGAGCACACCCACGCCCATCAGGGCGATCATGGTCGTCTTCATCTTGGCTCTCCGTTCCGAGCTTGTTCCCTGCCCGACAAACGGCCACCGTCCGGGACGGTTCCGTGCGAAGCGGAACCATGGCCGCTTCCGGGCCGTTGGGTCGGCGAGTTTCGCGAGACAGGGGGCGCCCGTGCGGCGGATCGATATCGTCGTCAACACCGCGTCGGGGTCGGTTGGCCCGGACGCGCCGGCCATCGCCGAGCGCATGCTGGCCGAGCAAGGCGTGAACGGGCGCGTCCACGCCCCCCAAACCCATGAACTGGCGATGTGCCTGCGGGACGTCATCGACGGAGCGCCGGACGCGGTTCTGGTCCTGGCGGGCGACGGCACGGCGCGCGCCGCGGCCGAACTGGCGGGGCCGGAGGGACCGATGATCGCTCCCCTGCCCGGCGGGACCATGAACATGCTGCCCCACGCGCTCTATGGCGAGCGGCCGTGGCAAGAGGTCATGGCCGACTGCCTGGCGGCGGGCGAGGCGCGGATGATCTCGGGCGGCGAAGTCGGCGGCCGCCTGTTCTTCGTCGCCGCCATCCTGGGCAGCCCCGCCTTGTGGGCGACGGCGCGGGAGGCCGCGCGCGAAGGCCGCTTTGACCTGGCCGTCGCCCGGGCGCGGCGGGCGTTCCAGCGGGCGTTTTCCGGCAGGCTGCGCTTTGTGCTCGACGGACGCCCCAGGCAGCGCGCCGAAGCCTTGACCCTGATGTGTCCGCTGGTGTCGACCGCCCTGGACGCGGAAGAACGAGCCCTGGAAGCCGCCGCCCTGGATCCTTCGAGCGCGCTGGACGTGTTTCGCCTGGGCTTCAACGCCGCCCGCGGCCAGTGGCGCGAAGACCCGTCGGTCTCCGTCGGCCGGTGCCGGACCGGCCGGGTTTGGGCGGGCGGACGCATCCCGGCGATCCTGGATGGCGAGCCGGCGCGCTTTGATCCCAAGGCCTCGATTCGCTTCCGCCCGAAGGCGTTTCGCGCTCTGGTTCCGCCCGCATGAAGCTGGTCCAGGTCTCGGACATCCATTTCGGCGGCGAAAACCGCGAGGCCATGGAGGCCGCGACGCAGCGGATCCGGGAGGAGGCGCCCGATCTGATCGTCGTCGCCGGCGATCTTACGCTCGATGGAAAGACATCGGAATTCGATGCGGCGGCGGCGTGGATCAGCAGCCTTCCGCGCCCGATCCTGGTCGTCCCGGGCAACCACGACACGCCCTTCGTGGGACCGGGCGAACTCTGGGTCCGGTTCACGCGTCCCTGGCGACGGTTCAAGGATCGGTTCGGACCAGAGGACGGGGCGGACTGGCGGGGACCGGGCGTCACCGTCGCCTCTCTCAACACGGCGCGCGCCGCTCAGCTGCGCTGGAACTGGTCCAAGGGCGCGGTCTCGCGAAGCCAGATCAGCCGCGTCGTTGAAGCGCTAAAGGCCGCTCCCCCGAACGATCTGAAGGTGGTGGTCTGCCATCACCCGCTGATGGAGGTCCTGGGCGGACCGATGACGGCCAGGGTCCGCGGGGGCGTCGACGCCGCCAACCGCTTCGTCGACGCCGGCGCCGACATCGTGCTGTCGGGGCACATTCACCTGCCGTTCGTGACCGCGCTTCCGTTCGGCGACGGGAAGGCTCAGCTGGTCGGCTCCGGCACCCTCTCCTTGCGCGAGCGCGGCGCCGCGCCGGGCTTCAACGTGATCGAAGCAGACCCCGGTTGCGTTCGGGTGACGGCCCTCGCCTATGAGCGCGGCCGCTTCGAGGTCTGGCGCACTTGGGCGTTCGATCGGCGCTGAAAAGCAAAACGGCGCGACCAAAAGGCCGCGCCGTTGAAAGGCTTGAAGACGTCTCCGCTAGGGAGCGCGCCGTCCCCTGAACAGGTGGCTGACCAGCGACACCAGGAACAAGATCAGGAAGACGTAGAACAGGATCTTGGCGATCCCCATCGCCGCGCCCGCGATGCTGGTGAAGCCCAGCAGGGCGGCGATCAGGGCGATCACCAGGAAGGTCAGGGCCCAATTCAGCATTGGCCTCTCCGGATTGGCCCGGCGGATCGCCGGGGCGGTTGTCGGTCTCCGAGACCTTATGGCCTCGCTTCCTGACAACGCGCCCGGCGCGCCGGACGTTCCGGCGGGGTGGCCTATTCCGGCGCCGGATAGGCCCAGCCCTGCGCGCCGGCCTTGGCGGCGGCGTATTGGCTGTCGGCCAGCGTCCAGTTGGCCAGGTTGTCGAAGAAGGCTTCCAGGAAGGCCTTCCGCAGGTTCTGGTAGTCCAGATAGTAGGCGTGCTCCCAGACGTCCGCGACCAGGAGCGCCGTCAGGCCTTGGGTCACCGGGCTTTCAGCGTCGTGGGTCGAGATGATCTTCAGCGCGCCCGAGGCGTCCGAGACCAGCCACACCCAGCCCGAACCGAAGTGGCCGATGCCCTCGGCGACGAACTTTTCCTTCAGCTCGGCCAGGCCGCCGAAGGTGCTGTCGATCGCCGCGGCGAGCTCGGCGCCCGGAGCGGTCTTGGTCGGGCTCATGCCGTCCCAGAAGAAGGCGTGGTTCCAGGCCTGCGCGGCGTTGTTGAACACCTTGCCCGGACCGGCCGACTTGATCACCGCTTCCAGCGAGCCCTTGTCGTCGCCGTTCAGCAGGCCGTTCAGGGCCGTGACATAGGCGGCGTGGTGCTTGTCGTGGTGGAAGTGGAGCGTGTTGGCCGAGATGGTCGGTTCCAGCGCGTCGTAGGCGTAGGGAAGGTCCGGCAGCTTGTACATGTTCACTCCATGGGAAGGCGTTCCCATGAAGGGAGGAGCGGGAACGCGACGAGGCATCTAGAGGCGCCGGCGTGAAAGTGTAAGCCGCCAGACGCATGATCTGGGTCAAATTTTAGAGATAAATTCCCTTTGAAACTTGGGGTTTCCGCTCGCCGAACAAGACATCGCCGCCGCTGGACGGCTCCGGCGGCGGCGATGCTGTTCTCGCGTCAGTGCTTCAGCGCTGCGGCGGCTTGGGATCCAGGAAAGCCTTCGCCAGCGACGCCGTGAGCGTTGGATTCTTCAGCGCGATGATGCCGGCCGCCAGACCAATGCCTAGCGACATCAGCGGACGCTCCCGCACGATATCGACGACCTTGCCGGTCAGGTCGAAACCGCCCTGCGGAATCTCCTGCTGGCTGGCGCGACGGTTCTCGGCCTTGCGGGCGGCGATCATGCCGGCGACGGCCACGATCAAGGCGGCCACGGCGGCGACGATCGCCGAGGCCCCGGCCGGGCCAACCCGCGGCAGCAGGATCGCGTACAGCGCGAAAGCAGCGGAAACGACGCTGACGGCGGCGGCGGCGGCGATCGCAGCGGCCGCCGCCAGGGTCATGAGGGTTTTCTCGAACATTACCGGTTATTGCTACGGCCGCCAGCGATCAGCAGGCCGATCAGGACGCCCACGCCCACGCCGGCGAGGGTGGCGGCGATCGGACGCTCACGGACGCGCTCCGACACATAGCGCTGAGCCTCTTCGATCTGCTGGCCAGCGGTGTCGGTATAGGCGCGGCTCTGGGCGCGGAGCGTCTCGAAGCCTTCGGCGACCGACTTCTCGACGCGCTTGGCGGCTTCGGTCAGCGAGACTCGGGCGGCGTTGGCGGCTTCGGTAAAGCTACGCTCGGCGTGCTCGACGGCATCCAGGGTGGCGCCCTTGGCCTTGTTGGCTTCCTTGGCGGCGGGATTCAGAGAATTGGCGGGCATGGTCATCTCCTGTTCGCGACGCGACCGACCGGGACGCGGGAAGCGGCGTCCCGACAACGTCGCATTCGTCGCTGCGGTTCCACGATACTCAAGGACCCCAAGCTTCACCACTCGAATCCGCCTGCTTAAGGGCCCTGATTCAAAGGCGCTCGCGCCGAACGCGAACCAAGTTTAAGGTCGAATCATGGACGACGCCCCAATCGTCAGCGACGACCGCCAGGAAACCGCTCGCCTCAAGGCTTTGCGCGCGCTTGGAATTCTGGATGGCGAGATCA
>JAYRLX010000230.1:0-6170 GCA_041905125.1 Caulobacter sp.
AGTCGCCGGCGAGTTCATCGGCGTCATCTTCCAGGACGAGGACGAGGACGGCTCGTTCATGTTCGAGATGGCCATCCTGGCCGAAGACCTCGACTAGACGAAAAGGGTGTTAGGCGGGCGGTTCGCCGCCTGAGCACCCTTTCCAAAAGACGCCCGCGCGCCTCAGGCCAGGACCGGCCTGGGGACCGCGCGGCGGATCATCAGCGAGGCGACGCCGGCCACCAAGCCCGCCGTCCCCGCGATGATGAAGGCCTCCACATATTGGCCCTGGCTGGCGCGGATGACGCCGGCCCCTATGGCGGCCGTGGCGGCGCCCAACTGGTGGCCCGCCGCGATCCAGCCGAACACGATGGGGCCGTCGCGGTCCCCGAAGGCCTCCGTCGCCAGGCGCACCGTCGGCGGCACGGTGGCGATCCAGTCCAGGCCGTAGAACACCGCGAACGCCGACAGGCTGACCACCGAGAAGTCCGAGAACGGCAGGTAGATCAGCGAGAGCCCCCGCAGCACGTAGTAGACGAACAGCAGCTTGCGGCTGTCGTAGCGGTCGGTCAGCCAGCCCGAGGCGGTGGTGCCGAACAGGTCGAAGAAGCCCATCAAGGCCAGCAGGCCGGCCGCGCGGACCTCGGGCAGGCCGCGGTCGCCGCAAAACGCGATCATGTGCACCCCGACCAGGCCGTTGGTGGTCAGGCCGCAGATGAAGAAGCCCAGGAACAGCAGCCAGAAGGTCCGTGTCTTGGCCGCTCGGCCCAGGGCGCCGAACGCATAGCTCAGCGCGCTTCCCGCGTTGATCGGCGCGGGGGCGACGTAATCGTCGGGCGCGCCATAGGGCTTGAGCCCGACGTCGGCGGGGCGCTCGGGGATCAGCAGCCACATCAGCGGCGCCAGCACCAGGCAGGCGATTGAGATCGTGACGACCACCGGCTTCCAGCCGCCGTGCTCGACGATGAAGGCCATGCCGGGCAGGAAGATCAGCGAGCCCGTCGCCGTTGAGGCCGTCAGCAGGCCCATCATCAGTCCGCGCCTGGCGACGAACCAGCGGTTCACGACCGTCGCCCCCAGCACCATGGCCACCGCGCCGCTGCCGAAGCCCGCCAGCACGCCCCAGGTCGCCACATATTGCCAGGACGCGGTCATGAAGGCCGAGAGCCCGGTGGACAGCGCCATCAGCAGCAGCGCCAGCGTGACGGTCCGGCGCAGGCCGAACGAGTTCATCAGCGCCGCCGCGAACGGTCCGGTCAGGCCGTACAGGAAGATGCCGACCGCGGCGGCCAGGGAGATCGAGGCGCGATCCCAGCCGAACGCCTTCTCCAGCGGCAACATCAGCACGCCCGGCGCGGCGCGCAGGGCGGCGGCGGACAGCAGGGCCAGGAAGATCGCTCCGGCGACCACGAAGGCGTAGTTCTGTCCGAATGGGCGGCGGCGGGCCGGGTGGGTGTTGGCGGTGGTCATGCGGCCCCTCGATGTAACCGATCGGTACGTCCTTGCTTGGCTACATACGTACCGGTAAGTAACATCGTCAAGAGCCATGTCAAAACGAACGCCAGAAGAGGTCCTGTCCGGACCCTACGCATCGGCCCCCCGCGCGGCCGATCGCATCTTCGACTCCGCGGGCGAGCTGTTTTATCGCGAGGGCATCCGCGCGGTCGGCGTCGATGAGATCGTCACCCGCGCCGGCGTGACCAAGCCCAGCCTCTATCGCAGCTACAAGTCCAAGGACGAGCTGGTCGCCGCCGTTCTGCGCCAGGTCGAGACCGGCTTCTGGGAACGCTTCGAGGCGGCCGAGCAGCTGCATCCGGACGATCCCAAGGCGCAGATGATCGCCTATTTCCAGGGCCTGGCGGACCGTTCCGGCGGCGACGATTATCGCGGCTGCAACCTCTCGAACGCGGTGGTCGAATATCCCGATCGCCAGCACGCCGGCCGCCAGGTCGCGCAGGCGCATAAGCAACAGCTGCGCGAGCGCCTCCAAGCCAAGGCGGCGCAGATGGGGGCGAGCGACTCGAAGGCCCTGGGCGACGCCATGATGCTGCTGGTCGAGGGCCTGTTCACCTCCAGCCAGATGTTCGACGGCGACGACAAGCCGGCCAAGGCCGCCGTCGGCGCGGTGAAGGCGTTGATCGCCGCCTATTGTCCCGATTGAATGGCGGCATGACCGCCCACATCCTCGATCGCCCCGTCTGGGCCACTCTGAACGGACGCCAAGCGCATCTGGCCGTCCGACATGGCCCCGCGATCCGGATGCAGCCCGACTACGGGCTCTTCGCCGCCATTCCCGACCACAGCCCCGAGAGCCTCGCGGCCTTGGGCGAACTGGTGCGCGAGATGGGGCCGGTGGGCTTCGTCGAGCTGGCCGCGCCGCCGGCCATTCCCGGAACCGAGGTCGTCTCCAGCGCCGTCTGCCTGCAGATGGCCGCCGAGACCGTCGCTCCGGCGTGGGACGTTCCCTTCGAGATGCTGGCCCTGGGCGGCGCCGACGCGGCCGAGATGCTGGCGCTGGCGACCCTGACCAAGCCCGGCCCGTTCTTCGCCCGAACCCACCAGCTGGGCGCCTTCATCGGCGTGCGGGTCGAGGGGCGGCTGGTCGCCATGGCCGGCGAGCGTATGCGGCCCGACGGCTATACCGAGGCCAGCGGCGTCTGCGTCCATCCCGACCATCGGGGAAAGGGTTACGCGGCGAGGCTGCTGCGCGAGGTGACGGCCAGGGTCCTGGCGCGCGGCGACAAGGCCTTCCTGCACAGCTACGCCGACAACGCCACGGCGATCGGGCTCTATGAGTCGCTGGGCTATCGCGGTCGGCGCGAGGTGGTGTTCACGGTGGTGAAGCCGGCGGGCTAGCGCCCAAAGAAAAACCCCGGAAGGCGACCTTCCGGGGTTCTCTGTAGGCAGTGCCGAAGCCTTAGGCCTCCAGCGCCTTGTCGCCAGCCTTGCGGGCCCAGCGGTAGAGGCCGACCACCACGATGGCGGCGGCGATCAGCGACAGGATCATGCCGATGTGCTCGGACGGCGCGAACGGTACGGCCAGGGGCTCGCCCTTGCCGGTCGAGACGATCATCAGCGCCAGGGCGACGTTGAACAGGCTCTCGCCGACGATGAAGCCCGAGGCGATCAGCACCCCCAGGCGCTTGGCCGGCTCGGCCGCGCGGTCCTTGGCGACGATCTTCTCGAACAGCCAGCCGGCCACGGCGCCGACCACGACCGGGGCCGTGACGGTGCTGGGCAGGTAGATCGCCAGGCCCACGCCCAGCGGCGGCAGGCTGTAGCGGTCCTTGCTGGTCTTGCGCAGGATCGTGTCGACGGCGACCAAGGCGAGGCCGATCAGGGCGCCGACGCCCAGCAGGCCCCAGTCGAGGTCGCCGCCCAGCACGCCCTTGGCCAGGGTCGAGATCAGGGTCGCCTGCGGCGCGGCCAGCGGCTGATCCGAGATGGCCTGCAGGTTCGGGGCGCCGGCGAAACCGTTCGAGCGGTTCAGCAGCTCCAGCACGAACGGGATGACCACCGCGCCTGACAGCACGCCGATGACGAGGCCGACCTGCTGCTTCCACGGGGTGGCGTCGACCAGCTGGCCGGTCTTCAGGTCCTGCAGGTTGTCGTTGGCGACCACCGCCACGGCCAGCACGCAGGTGGTGACATAGAGGGCGAAGGCGACCAGCGCCTTGGTGATGTCCGGACCGACCAGGCCCCGGCCGACCACGCCGACCATCAGCGAGGCGCCCAGCACGGTCAGGATGGCGATGCCCGAGACCGGGCTGTTGGACGAGCCGATCAGGCCGGCCATGTAGCCGCAGACGGCGGCGGCCAGCAGACCGGCGAAGATCAGGTAGCCGATGCCGATGGCGACCAGCGGCGCGGCCAGGCTGGTGATCGGGCCGCCGGCCAGGAAGTGGGCCAGGAACCATCCGGCCGGGGCCAGCAGCAGCAGCGAGACGAGGCCGACGATGCCGATCGGGATGTCCTGCTCGACGCGCGGCAGGTCGCCCGCGCCGCTCTTGCGGGCCTTGGCGGCTTCAAGGGCCGACTTCAGGCCGGCGATGATCGGGCCGATCAGCTTGGCTAGGGTCCAGATGGCGGCGGCGCCGATGACGCCCGCGCCCAGGAAGCGCACCTGGGTCTTCCAGACGGTGAGGGCGTGGGTGGCGGCGTCCGCGTCCGGCATCGGGGTGGCGAGCGTGAGGATGGGCACCAGGATCGCCCAGGCGATGAACAGACCGGCGAACATGGCGATGCCGACCGTGATGCCCATCAGGTGGCCCGCGCCCATCAGGGCCAGCGAGCTGGAAGCGCCCAGACCTGTCGCGCCCGCGCCGGCCTTGAACTTGAAGTAGCCCGCGACCTCGGCCGCGAACAGCTTGGCCGCGCCCAGGGCGCCGAACAGGGCCGAGGCGATCGCGCCCAGGCTGACGGCGACCAGGCCGGCCTTGCCCTCGGCGGCGCCCTCGCGCGAGCCGGTGCCGACCTTCAAAACCTCGGCGGCGGCGACGCCTTCGGGATAGGGGAGGTTGGAGTTGGTCACCAAAGCTCGCCGAAGGGGAATGGTGTACATCACGCCCAGGATGCCCCCGACGGCGCAGGCGCCGAAGGTGGGCAGGAACGGCACGTTCGCCCACCAGCCGATCATCAAGAGGCCCGGCAGGACGAAGATCACCGACGACAGCGTGCCCGCCGCCGAGGCGATCGTCTGGACGATGTTGTTTTCCTGGATGGTCGAGGTCTTGAACGCCCGCAGCAGGGCCATCGAGATGACGGCGGCGGGGATCGAGGTGGCGAAGGTCAGGCCGACCTTCAGGCCCAGATAGACTTGCGCGGCGGTGAAGACGAGGGTGATGGCGATGCCGAGGAGCACCCCTCGGAGGGTCAATTCCGTGCGCGGCGCGGTCGAGTCGGCCATGAACATGTCCAGAAAGTTAAAAAGGCGGCCGGACCTTGCACGTCCGACCGCCCAAAACTCAAGCCTTCAGTTCAAACCGTTGTTACAAAATTACAGGACGCCGAGCATCTCCGCGACCAGCGGGTGGCGGACGATGTCTCGGTCGGCCAGGCGGACGACGGCGATGTTGGAGACTTCCTCGAACCGGGCCGCGACGTCCGCCAGGCCCGAGATCCCCGGCAGCAGGTCCGACTGGTTCGGGTCGCCCGTGACGACCATGGTCGAATGCCAGCCCAGGCGCGTCAGCAGCATCTTCAGCTGCATGTAGGTGCAGTTCTGGGCCTCGTCGATCACCACGAAGGCGTTGTTCAGCGTGCGGCCGCGCATGAAGCCGACCGGCGCGATCTCGATCGCGCCCTCGGCCATCAGGGCCCGCATCCGCTTGACCGACAGGCGATCGGTCAGGGCGTCGTAGAGTGGGCGCAGGTACGGGGCCAGCTTGTCCTCCATATCGCCGGGGAGGTAGCCGATCGACTCGCCCGCCTCGACGGCGGGGCGCGAGAGCACGATGCGGCTGACGCGGCCGGCCTCCAGCGCCTCCACGGCCTTGGAAATGGCGATGTAGGTCTTGCCGGTGCCGGCCGGACCCAGGGCCATGACCAGGTTCTTCTCGTCGATCGCTTCCATCAGCTGCGCCTGGCCGGGCGATTTCGGTTTTATGGTTTTGAGATAGCTCTGGTCCCGACTATCCCCCCTCGTGCCTCCCTCATCGGGCAGAGGCGACCAGCCGCCGCGGTGATCGACAGGCAGGCGACGCACCTTGGCGTCGTCGTATTGGTCGGTCTCGTACGCGCCTTCGCGCGCCATCCGCTTCAGGGCTCGCTTGGTCATCAAAGCCTCCATTCGGGCATGAAAAAAGGACGAGGCCGTAAGGCGTCGTCCTTGGCGGTGAGCTGGATTTGAACGAAGCCGCGAACGCGGCCGGGCGGCTCGGAGGAGCTCTCCCCGTGGGCGGGGGACGGTGCTGTACGCCGAAACGCCAAGTGCGACACCTCGTCTTCGTCAGCGGGCGGGCAGGGGCGTCGCCGCCCAGGCCCGTCACGATCAGGAAAATGATTCCCGCTGGGGGAATGTTCCCTCCTGAATCGCCAGACTACAATGGCGGGCGCAGGGTTTATGGATCGTTAATAACGAAATCGCCGATAAGAAATGAGGCATACGGATGAATGTATACTCCCTTGGCCAGCTAAAACCTACGCTGCCGGAGAAAGACGAATACTGGATCGCGCCGACGGCGAGCGTGATG
>JAYRLX010000231.1:0-6108 GCA_041905125.1 Caulobacter sp.
AACCGCGGGACCTATTCGACTCCGATTGGCGGAGCGGCCCGCCTGGAAATCCTGCGCGGTCCGCCGACCCCGGTCTATGGCGCGGGCAAGGTCGGCGGTCTGGTCAACTTCATCCCGAAGTCGGCGCGGGACGAGGGCCGGTTCCTGGCCGAGCCCGAGGGCGAGGTCACCGCCACCTTCGGGAGCTATAACAAGAAGCTCGTCACCGGCCAGTTCGGCGCGCCGCTCACCCTGGGCCGAGCCGAGGGCGGCGTCTGGGTCTATGGCGAGGCCGAGGACAGCCACAGCTACTACCGGGGGATCTATCCGCGTCACCAGACGCTGGAGGCGTCCGCCGACTTCGACTTCGGAGACGGCTGGAGCACGGCCTTTGGCGGCATGGTCTTCCACAGCGACGGCGACGTGCAGACGCCGGGCTGGAACCGCTTGACCCAGGGCCTGATCGACCACCGGACCTATGTCACCGGCCGCGACACGACGCTGAAGGACGCCAACGGCGACGGCAAGATCACGCCCAATGAGATCGGCGCCTATCCTTACGCCAGCGCCCTCTACCTGCCGTACTACGGCTATCCGACGAGCGACGCGATCCATACGCTGGACGTGGGGATCGGGACGACCAAGCTGGATCGGCGGACGGTCTATATCAGCCCGGCCGACTTCTCGAAGACCAACACCCAGACGCTCTATTTCGACCTCGCCAAGGACCTGGGCGGCGACCGGTCGCTGACGCTGCAACTGTTCCACGACCGCCAGGACAACAAGCGTTTCGTCTCCTACGGCTATCCATCGGCGATTGACGCCAAGGTCAGCGAGATCCGCCTAACCTACGCCTTCCCGACCGAGATCGGGCCGGTGCGCGCGCGGACCCTGACGGGCGTGTCGCACCGCTGGTTCGAAGGGCGTCGGCGCGAGAGCTACAACAGCGGGCTGATCGCCCTGGATCGCCGCGACATCAGCTTCGGCGCGACCGCCACCGACACCATCGACAGTCCGTTTGACGACGAACCCGGCGGCGTGCGCTGGGAGAACGACAACCACTCGACCTGGAAGGAGACGGGCGCCTTCGTCACCTCCGACATCGTCGCCGGCCGCTGGAACCTGGTGCTGGGCGGGCGCTGGGACCACTATTCGGTCGAGAGCCAAGACACCGGCTTCCTCAGCTACACGGTCGCCGGCCGCCAGTCGGCGGACCGCGACAAGGCGACCTGGAACGCCAGCCTGACCTACAAGCTGCCCGTCGGCGTGATGCCCTACGCCAGCTACGCCAAGGCTTCGGCGCTGGAGATGAGCCAGGCCGGCGACATCGCGCCGGGCCTGGTGGCCGACGGCTCATGGCTGTCGAGCTCAGAGCTGTCCGAGGCCGGCGTGAAGTTTCAGCTGCTGCGCGGAACGCTGATCGGCTCGCTGGCCGCCTATCGCCAGACTCGCACCCAGATCGCCGGGGCGATCTCGCCGCCGACCGTGCAGGGCCTGCGCTCCAAGGGCGTCGAGCTGGAGGTGCGCTGGCTGGCCTCCGAGCGCCTGTCCTTCACCTTCGCCGGCAACAACCAGCGCACGACGGTGAAGGGGCCGGACACCTCGTTCCAGTACATCCCGGCCTACACGGCGGGCGTCTCGGGCCCGCAAGGCTATGGCGGCTCGTACGTCGTCTGGAGCTTCGCCAGCCTGCCGGGGCGGGGCGGCGACTACGCCTACACCCTGACGCCGAAGTCGGTGCTCAGTCTCTACGGGACCTACACCAGCAGGGGCTACGACTGGGGGCAGGCGGGCGCGACCCTGGGCGTCAGCCACGTCGGGCGGACGTCGGGCACGGTGCAGAACGCGGTGCGCTATCCGAGCTATGAACTGGTCAATGCGTCGGCGTTTGTCGCGCGCGCGCCGTACACCTTGTCGGTCAATGTCGATAACCTGTTCGACACGTTCTATGTGACACCCGACGCCGACACCTACGCCAACCTCGGCGCCCTGCCCGGGAAGGGGCGCGAGTGGCGGGCCACCCTGAAGCGGACGTTCTGACTTGACCCAAACCGAAGACCGCTTTCGCCCGTGGCTTCTGCTGGCGGCGTTCAGCCTGCTGCTGTTCCTGATCACCGCCTCGACCTACGGCTCGTTGGGCGTCGTCCTGCCGGCGATGATCGGCGAGCTGAAGTGGAGCTTCGAGAAGGCGTTCCTGGGCTTCTCGGTGCTGGGCGTCTTCACCGGCGCCTCGTCCTGGCTGCCAGCCATCCTGATCCGGCGGTTCGGCGTTCGCGGGACGCTGTTGGTCGGCGCGGTGGTGCTGGCGGGGGGCTTCATCGGGATCGCCAACGCCGAGAGCCTGCTTAGCTACTACGCCGGCGCGGCGGCGTGCGGCGTCGGCTTCCAGATGGCGGCGCTGATCCCCGGCACGCACGTGCTGTCGTCGTTGTTCAAGAAGCGCGCCCTGCCTTTCGGGATCTATTTCACCTTCGGCTCGCTGGGCGGGGCGGCCGGGCCGTGGATGGCGCTGACCCTGATGGCCGACAGCAGTGGCGACTGGCGGCTCTACTGGGTCATTCAGGCGGCGCTGGCGGCGGCGGTCGGTCTGGTCTGCGCCCTAATGGTTGGCGGCTCCCAATGGCTGACGGCGGCGGCGCATGAGGTCGACCTGGAGGTCGAGCAGGAGGCCCGCGAAGCGCCCGCCGCCGCGCGCGTCTACCGCACGCCCTACGAGTGGACCGTCGCCCAGGCCCTGCGCACGCCGCAGTTCTATATTCTGGTGGCGGCCTATTTCAGCCATCTGCTGGTCGGGGTGACGGTGGCCAGCGTCTCGGTCACCCACCTGACGGAGCTGGGCGTCGCCGCCGGCGTGGGCGCTGTCGCGGCCGGCGCCCTGGCGGCCAAGATGCTGAGCCTGGAGTCGCTGATGCAGACCCTGGCGCGGCTGGGCGGCGGAGCCTTGGGCGACCGCGTTGATCCGCGCTGGCTGCTGGTGTTCGCGCAAGGGATGCTGGTCGTCGGCCTTCTGGCCCTGGCCAAGGCCGCGAGCCCGGCCCTGATGCTGGTCTATGCGATCGGCACGGGCGTCGGCTTTGGCCTGACCGTCCTGGCCGTCACCGTGCTGCTGCTGAACTATTACGGCCGCCAGAGCAATCTGGAGCTCTTCTCGCTGACCTGCCTGGTCGGGGCCGTTTCGGCGGCGGGGCCGTTCGTGGCCGGGGCGATGCGCGACCGACTGGGCGGCTTCGCTGCGACCTTCGAGCTGTTCGCCGCGGTGACGGCGGTGGTGTTCCTGGCGGTTCTGGCGATGCGTCCGCCCAAGGCGCCGACAGCCTAGGCTCCAAAAGAAAGGCCGCCCCGGCGAACCGAGGCGGCTTCCCTTGTCTACCCTTGGAAGACCAGCCTTAGAAGGCGGCCTTCAGGCTGACCACGACGCGGCTGTCGTAGATCTTGCCCAGGTCGTGCTCGGACGTGTCGTGATAGCGCAGGTCCGCCGACAGGTTGTCGGTCAGGGCGTAGGCGAGGCCCACGTTCCAGGTGCTGTAGTCCTTGTAGTTCTTGATCGTCTGCTGGCCGACGGCGCCGCTCAGGGTGAGCTTCTTGGCGACCGGCACGGCGGCGTTGGCTTCGAAGTAGGTCGCGCCGCCACCCTTGCCCGGGTATTCCGGCGAGTAGTAGACGGCCGCGCCCAGGGTGGCCGGACCGAAGGTGCGCGAGGCGGCGGCCTTCAGTTCGACATAGCTGTAGGCGCCCGGCGTCAGGCCCTTGTCCTTGGTGTAGCTGTAGTACAGGACGCCGAAGTCCAGCGAGGTGTCGCCGACAGTCGGACGCAGGCCGGCGTAGAAGTCGATCTCGGCCGAGGGATCATCCGCGCCAAAATCGACGTTGGACGCCCACACGCCCGCATAGGCGACGCCGTAGGTCGCATCGACGCCGCCTTGGACCGCCGGATCTTCCTGGGTCTGGCTGACGCCGCGGAAAACGTAGTCGCTGGTCACGCCGACGTTGTACGAGAGCTTCAGCTCATCGGCCATCGCGGCGCCGCCCAGGGCGACCGTAGCCGCGGCGGCGGCCAGCGCAATCTTCATGGCTTTCATTGTGTTATCCCCTTCTGTGTGTCGTCTCCCGGGTTGGATCCCGAGACCCCGACGCGCCTGCGAGCGCATGTGCGTCCCCCGCCGATTAGCGGTGCAGGCGCCTTTAGTTGCAATCGAGGCGGGCGAAGCGCCAGTGAGAAGGGCGCCTGCCGCCTAAAGTTTGGGCGTAGTGTGACGATTTTGCTTCAGAACGTACGCCGATACGCAACAGGCGACGGAAGGGTGAATCGCGCTTGTTGTGTGGCGCGGGCGCCGTTCCGCGAACATGAGTCGCTCAGCGCATCCCCAGGCTGGCGCCGCCCAGGTGCAGGCCAGCGTCCACCAGCAGGGTCTCTCCCGTGACGTGGCGCGAGGCGGGCGAGGCCAGGAAGACGGCCGCGCCGGCCACATCCTCGGCGGTCGAGGCGACCTTCAGCGGCGTGGCGGCGGCCGCTCCGGCCCGCAGGCGCTCGACCCGGTCGGCGTCCATGCTCTTGAACCCGGGCGTGTCGATGACGCCGGGGAATATGGCGTTGACGCGGATGCGCGGTGCGAGGGCGCGAGCCAGCGACAGGGTCATGGTCGTCATCGCGCCTTTCGAGGCGGCGTAGGGCACCGAGGAGCCATTGCCGACGACGCCTGCGATCGAGGCGGTGTTGACCACCGCGCCCGGCGAAGGCGCGGCTTCCAGCAGCGATCGCGCGGCGCGGACCATCTGGAAGGCGCCGACCACATTGACCGAATAGAGCCGCAGGAAGTCCTCGGCGTTGACCGCGTCGAGATCGGCGTGGTTCGGCGCGAACTTGGTGACGCCGGCGTTATTGAACAGGGCGTCGATGCGACCCGTGGACGACGCGGCCTCGGCGATCTTGCGGCAGTCGGCGTCCTCGGCGACGTCGCCCTGGACCAGCGCGGCCTTAGCGCCCGCGGCCTCGACCAGGCGGGCGGTCTCTTCGGCTTCCTCGGCGCTGTGGGCGTAGTTGACGACCACGAGGCCGGCGCCGCGGCGCGCGGTCTCGACCGCGATCGCCCGGCCCAGGCCCGTGGAGGCTCCGGTGATCACCACGGTGAAGCCGTCGAAGTCCCGTCCCAGCATCGCGTCTCTCCCCGAACACTTGTTTGGGGGCTTTGTAACGAGGCGCGCGCGGCTTGTCTCGGGGCCCCCGTCTTGTCTTGAGAGGGGGGGAGGCCTAAATCGCCGCGATGACCGATCTCAACGTCACCCAGCTAGGCCGCGTCGTCGATGCGCCCGACAGCCCCGAAGCCGCCGTCCTCGAGCGCGTGCCCAATCCGCAGAGCGACGTGCTGTACCTGGCCCGCTTCGTCGCGCCGGAGTTCACCTCGCTGTGCCCGGTCACCGGCCAGCCCGACTTCGCGCACCTGGTGATCGACTACGCGCCGGGCGACTGGCTGATCGAGAGCAAGTCGCTGAAGCTGTATCTGACCAGCTTCCGCAATCACGGCTCTTTCCACGAAGACTGCACGGTCAAGGTGGCTCGCAAGATCGTCGAGATCGCCCAGCCGCGCTGGCTGCGGATCGGCGGCTACTGGTATCCGCGCGGCGGCATCCCGATCGACGTGTTCTGGCAGACCGGCCCCGCGCCCGAGGGCCTCTGGGTTCCGGATCAGGGCGTCGCGCCCTATCGCGGGCGCGGCTGATCTAGACCTTGGAAAGACGCCGCCGGTTCGCGCGAACCTTGCGGCGCAGGTGGGCGAGAGAGCCGGAGGCGATCGCCGGCCCGCTCGCCCCGAGCTTCCCCGTCGCGGCCATCGTCTGCAGCGCCAGGCCGGCGGCCAGTTTCTCGCTGACCATCAATTGGGCCTCGGCCTGAGCCGCCGCGCCGCCGGCGGCCAGCTTCATCATGCGCAGGCCGATGACGGTCGAGGCCTCAAGCCCCAGCGCCCAGCTGTCAAAGGCGAGGCTCGTCCAGGGATCCTTGCGTCGGGCCATCTCGGCTTCCTTCCGTGCTGGCCGATCAACGCCTGAAGACTAGTTCGGGCTCCAGAAGCTGGTGAGAGCCGTCGCGTCCGGACGCTGGCGCTCCTGCGGCTGCTCGGTCGCCGTGCCGAT
>JAYRLX010000232.1:0-6089 GCA_041905125.1 Caulobacter sp.
ATTCGCCGGGAAGGTCGGATGAAGGGAAAGACTCATGGCTTCTCTCCCCCATGACCCGCCGTCGCGGCGGGGTCGCCTTGCAGTTTCAGCGCCGCCGCGGTCAGCAGCACGGTCAGCACGATCAGCACCGTCGAGGCCGCGTTGACCTCGGGCGTCACCGAGAAGCGGACCATCGAATAGACCTTCACCGGGAAGGTCACCGTGTCCGGCCCAGCGGTGAAGAAGGTGATGACGAAGTCGTCCAGGCTCAGCGTGAAGGCCAGCAGCGCGCCGGCCACCAGCGACGGCGCCATGTGCGGCAGGATCACGTCCTTGATGGTGCGGAACTCGCCGGCGCCCAGGTCGCGGGCCGCCTCCTCCATCTCGCGGTTGAAGCTGGCCATGCGAGCGCGCACGACCACCGCCACGAACGGGAACGAGAACGAGACGTGGGCGATGATGATCGCCCCCAGGTTCAGCGGCCAGGGCAGGCCCTGAGGCCACGGCAGAACCTTGGCGAAGAACACCAGCATGGCCACGCCCATGCAGATCTCGGGCACCACGATCGGCAGGGCGAGCGCCCCGTCCAGGGCCGTCTTTCCCGGGAAGCGGAAGCGCCACAGCACCAGCGCCGCCAGGGCGCCGATCACCAGGCTGATCACGGTCGAGACCGCCGCGATCGTCAGACTGTTGGCGAAGGCCTCCAGCAGGGCGGAGTCGTGGAACAGCTTGTCGTAATATTTGAGCGTGAAGCCCTTCCAGACGATGTTGCGGCGGCTGTCGTTGAAGCTGAACGCCATCAGGGCGATCAGCGGCGCGTAGAGGAAGATCCCGACCGCGGCCAGCCACAGGCGCATCGGCCAGCGGCGCAGGTACTCGAGCGGACCAGGGGGTGATTTCTTGGTCATCCCTTGGCCTCCGGGGTGCGCTTGGCCAGGACCGCCTGGATCGCGATGGCGATGAAGGTCAGGTACATCAGCACGAACGACATGGCCGCGCCGAAGGGCCAGTCGTTGGCGCGCTTGAACTGGCGCTCGATGACGTTGGCGATCATCTGGCTGTCGGGCCCGCCCAGCAGGTCGGGCGTCAGATAGGCGCCCAGGGCCGGGATGAAGGTGATCAGGATCCCCGAGGCGATGCCTGGCAGGGCCAGCGGAACGACCACCTTGAACAGGGTCCGCAGGTGCCCGGCGCCGAGGTCGAGGCTGGCCTCCAGCAGCGACTTGTCCAGGCGATCCAGCGCCGAATAGAGCGGCAGCACCATGAACGGCAGGTGGACGTAGACGAGGCCCAGGATCACCGCGAAGTTGTTGTGCAGCAGGCCCAGCGGCTGGAAGTCGCCCAGCGGCTGCAGGCCGACCAGGGCGGCGAGACCGCTGCCGCCGTTCCACAGCCACTCCAGGCCCTGGTTCACATAGCCCTCGGTGCGCAGCACGGCGATCAGGGCGTAGGTGCGGATCAAGAGGTTCGTCCAGAACGGCAGCATGATCAGCAGCAGCAGCCACGCCTTGGCCTTATCCGAGGCGAAGGTGATGGCCAGGGCCACCGGGAAGCCGGCGACCAGGCACAGGGCCGTGGTCAGGGCCGCGACCCAGGCCGACTTCAGGAAGATCTTCAGGTACAGCGGCTCGATCGCCCGGGCGTAGTTGTGGAACGTGCCGGTGATCTCGATCTCGGTCAGGCCGGCATTGTGGCCGAAGCTGTAGGCCCAGACGATCGCCATGGGCGCGAGGAAGAACAGCACCAGCCACACCAGCGGCGGTCCCAGCGCCGCGGCGAAGACGGCTTTGGCCTGTTTCCAGGATTGTTCCATGGAGCTCGTCCTTCTCCCTTCCCCCTTTGATGGGGGAAGGGCGGGGTTGGGGGTGACAGCCGTTCAGAACCGGATGAGGCCGGAGTGACGTCCGCCGTCGGCGTCACCCCATCCCCAGCCCTTCCCCATCAAGGGGAAGGGAGCTTGTTCAGGCCGCCCGCACCCGGGTGATCAGTTCCTCGTACTGGCTGGCCTTCTCCGCGCCTTCGAAGGCGCCGTACTCGCACTTGGCCATGACGTCGGCCGGCGGGAAGATGACCTTGTTGTTCTTGTAGTCGTCCGGCATCAGCGCCTTGGCCGCCGCGTTCGGGGTCGGGTACAGGATCGTCTTGGTGATCTCGGCCCCGGCCTGGGCGTCCAACAGGTAGTTGATGAAGGCGTGGGCGTTGTTGGGGCGCGGCGCGCCCTTCGGGATGCACAGAGTGTCGGAATTGATCAGCGACCCTTCCTTGGGCACCACGAAGTCGAGGTCCGGGTCGTCCTTCATCACCTGGGCGATGTCGCCGTTGTACTCGAGGACCAGGTCGACCTCGCCCGAGGCCAGCAGGTCCTGGCCGTTGTCGTCGTGGAAGGCCTTCACGAACGGCTTCTGCTTGATCAGCATCTGCTCGATCTTGGGCAGCATGTCCTCGGGGATGTTGTTGACCGAGTGGCCCAGATACTTGGCGGCCAGGCGCACCAGGTCGGCGCTCTCGGACAAGAGGGCGATGCGGCCCTTGTACTTGTCGCTGTCGAACAGCCACTTCCAGCTGTCGGGCACGCCCTGGACCTTGCTCTTGCGATAGCCGATCCCCAGCAGCAGCCAGGTGTAGGGCATCGAGTACTTGCGGCCCGGGTCGAAGTCCGGATTGAGGAACGTCGGGTCGATGTTCTTGATGTTCGGGATCTTGGCGTGGTCCAGCGGCTCGAGCATGCCGGCCTGGCTCATGCGGGTGACGAACTCGTTTGACGGCACGATCACGTCGAAGCCGGGATTGCCGGCCTTCAGCTTGGCGAACAGCTCGTCGTTGGTCGCGAACAGGCTCATGTTCACGTCGACGCCCGTGGCCTTCTTGAAGTCGCCCAGCGTGGTCTCGCCGATATAGGTGTCCCAGTTGTAGAAGTTCAGCTTGGGCTCTTCGCCGTTGGTCGGCGCCTTGGGCTTCTGGCCGCAGGCGGTGAAGGTCAGGCCGATCGCGGCGGCGCCGGTGGCCGTCAGCAGCGAGCGGCGATTGAGGCCTCTCCGCGTGATGGTGCTCATGGTCCCCTATCTCCCTCTAGGCCGTCCGACGACGGACGTGACGTTCGCAGCACAAGCTTGGTCCCTCCCCTTGGATGGGGAGGGAAATCCCTCCTCACGCAACCTCACGCGTTGCGCAGGTACCAGTCGAAATCCAGTTCGGTGACCACCTCGAAGAAGCGCGCCTGTTCCGTGCGCTTGACCGAGACGAACATGTCCACGAAGCGGTCGCCGAGGTAGTCGCGCAGCACGTCCGATCGCTCGAAGAGGTCGACCGCCGCGAACCAGTTGTTGGGCAGGCGGATGTTCTCCTTGGCCGCCGCCGCGTAGCCGTCGCCGACCACCGCCGGGCCGGGATCGAGCTTGTTCTTGATGCCGTGGTGGGCGCTGGCCAGCAGCACGGCCAAAACGAGGTACGGATTGCCGTCGGCGCCGGCCACGCGGTGCTCGACGTGGCGGGTCTTGGGCGGACCGGCTGGCACGCGCAGGCTGACCGTGCGGTTGTTGACGCCCCAGGTCGGCGCCACCGGCGCGTAGCTGTTGGCCTTGAAGCGGCGATAGCTGTTGGCGTTCGGCGCCAGGATCGCCATGCCCTCGCCCAGCAACGCCTTCATGCCGCCGATCGCGTGCTTGAGCAGGTCCGAGCCCTCGACGTCCTCGCTGGCGCACAGGTTGTTCCCGGCCGCGTCGTTGACGCTCAGATGGACGTGGAAGCCGTTGCCGGCTCGGTCGCTCCACGGCTTGGCCATGAAGGTCGCCTCGCAGCCGTGGCGAAGGGCGACGCCCTTGGCGGCGCGCTTGTAGAGCACCGCGTCGTCGGCCGCGCGCAGGGCGTCTGGCTTGTGCATCAAGGTGAGCTCGACCTGGCCCGGGGCGAACTCCGAGATCGCCCCTTCCAGCGGCACGCCGATCGTGTCGGCGGTGTCCCACAGCTCGCGCAGGAACGGGGCGTGGGCCTCCAGCTCGGGCAGGCCATAGACCTGGATGCCGGTCGGCGCCTGGCCGGTCAGGGCCGACTTGGCGGGTAGCAGCTCGCCGCGCGGACCGCGCTCCAGGTCGACCAGGTAGTATTCCAGCTCGCAGGCGGCGACGGGGGTCAGGCCATCTGCGGCGTAGCGGTCCAGCACCCGTTGCAGCACGTGGCGCGGGTCGAGGTCGTTGGGCGTCCCGTCGAGCTCATATAGCGACAGCATCACCTGGGCGACGTCGGGGCCGAGCCATGGCGCCAGTGTCAGGGTGCCCGGCACAGGCCGCGCGCGGCGGTCGGCGTCACCGTCTTCCCAGACGAGACCGGTGTCCTCGCAGTCGGCGCCGGTGGTGTCGACCACCAGAATCGAGCCCGGCAGGAAACGGCCGTAGTTGTAGATCGCCTCCAGCTCATGCACCCGCAGCCGCTTGCCGCGCGGCACGCCGGTCATGCTGGTGAAGAACACCTCGACGAACCGCACTTGAGGGTTTGCGGCCAGGAAGTCCCGGCATTCCTGAATATCTGCGACCATCACCATGACCCCTCTCCCATGGGGAGAGGGCGGGACCCGCGTCCGCAGGACGTGGGGGGGTGAGGGGGTAGAGCGTTGCCGGAAAGGTCAGGGCGCGAAACGGGTCGAGGGCGAAACCCCTCACCCTCCCAAGGCTTCGCCTTGGGCCCCGCCCTCTCCCGCCGGGAGAGGGTTTCCGTTAGCGTCCCGCTCATCATTCCATCTATCCGACCTGAGCCGCGAACCCATCGACCGCCCCGACCAGCCCGGCGATCGCCGCGTCGTCGGTGACGGGCGAGACCAGCATCATGTTGTGGAAGGGCGCGATCAGCACCCCTCGGTTGATCAGCCACAAATGCAGCGCTTCCACGGCCCCAAAGTCCAGATCTGGGTCCAGCACTTTCCGCATCTGGGCGGCGTTCTTCGGCGGCGGATCGGCGAAAACGAGCTCGACCCGCGCCCCGACATGGACGACGGACCAGGGCAGCTTGCGCGACGCGATCACGGCCTTCAGCCCCGCGACCAGCCGCTCGGCGCCGGCCAGCATCCGGGCGTAGGCGGCGTCGGTCATCACCTCCGTCAGCATGGCGCGCATGGCGGCCATGGCCAGGGCGTTGCCGGACAGCGTCGTCCCGATGCCCGACTGGCCAGGACCGATCCGCGCCTGGGTCTCGTCCATCCGCGCCGAGAGTTCAGCGGTCACGCCCCACACCGCCGCCGGCACCCCGCCGGCGATGGCCTTGCCCAGCACGAAGACGTCCGGCTCCAGCCCATGGGCGCGCGTGTAGCCGCCGGGGCCGGTCGAGATCGTATGGGTCTCGTCGATGATCAGCAGGGTCCCGGCGTCGCGGGTCAGGCGGCGCAGGGTCTCGAGGAAGCCGGGCTCGGGCAGGATCATGCCGCAGTTGGTCATCACCGGCTCGGCCAGGACGGCGGCGACCTGGTCGGAGGCCAGGGCGGTCTCCAGCGCGGCGAGATCGTTGAACGGGACAACCCAGGTGGTCGCGGTCAGGTCGTGGACCTGGCCCAGCAGACCCGGCTTCATGACGCGCTGGCCATCCTTCAGCACCACGAAGGCGTCGTCGACCATGCCGTGATAGCAGCCGTCGAACACCAGGATCACCGGCCGGCCGGTGACCGCCCGGGCCCAGCGGATCGCCGCGCGGTTGGCGTCGCTGGCCGTGGTCGCCGCCTGCCACAGCGGCAGGCCAAAGCGCTCGGCCAGCAGCTTCCCGACGATGGCCGCCGAGGCGGTCGGCAGCATGAAGCCCGCCCCGCGCTTGATCTGGTCGGACACCGCCGCCGCCACCGACGGATCGCCGTGGCCGAACATCGACGGCGTGTCGCCCAGGCAGAAGTCGTCGTAGAGCTTGCCGTCGACGTCGGTGATCTGCGCCCCGACGCCTTGCGCGGCGAAGATCGGCGAGGGGCTCGCCCAGTCGTTCATCCAGTGCATCGGCGCGCCGCCGCGCCAGTGCGCCGCCGTCGCCTTGGCCATGGCGACCGAGCGCGGATGCTCGGCCGCGAACAGCGCGCGCTCGGCGGCCAGCAGGTCGGAGAGGGGTCTGGAGAGTTCGGTGATCATCTCCCCACCTCCCCT
>JAYRLX010000006.1:0-38484 GCA_041905125.1 Caulobacter sp.
AAGAGACCCAAGGCCACCACCACGCGAAGCCGCGATCTCGGCCGGTCGATTAGCGATCTGACGGTCGAGTTCCTGTAAGTGCGCCAATGTCGGTTGTTGGCGCTGCCTAGGCCTCGGAGGGGGCGCTTACGGCCGGCTAACGACGTTTCGGCCTTAGCCTTCCGGGGGCTGATGGCGCCGACTGGCTTAGCCGACCGCATCAGGCTGGCGTGAGCTACGATAGATCAAGAAGGCCTGGCTAAGCGAGAACCCAGAACAAGATCAGGGTTCTAGCAAAGGCGCTCCTAGGCCGACTTGTCGACCATTAGCCCCGTACCAGGAGCTGGCGCGGCCTTCGTCGGCGCCGCCTTGGCGGCGTCATCGCTATCACCGTCGCGGTCGGGGGCAACTTCGTCCGCTTCGGACATTTTGGCGGCGATAGCCGCGTTCGTTTGTGAGACGGGCGGGATGGACATGGCGTTTCCTCGTGTGAAAGTGGGGCGCATGTCCCGCCGTCAACCGACGCCAAGTTATAGGGACCGCCTCAACGCTTTACGCGCCGCCAGCCGTGGCGCAACGACGCGGCCAGCTGGGCCGAAGCTAGGGACCTAAATCCCCCATCGTCGAATGAACCAAGTCTTCACCAAATGGGTCAGCGTCGCATAGCTCAGCAGGAAAGCCGCGATGATCGGCCAATAGAGCGGCGGCAGTGGCTTGAAACCCAGCGCGCTCGCCAGCGGGCTGAACGGCAGGGCCACGGCTATGGCGCAGATCAGAAGGGTGCTGAGGATCAGAGGGGTGCTGGCGCGACTCTGGATGAACGGGACCTTCGCTGTGCGAATGATGTGAATGATCAATGTCTGGGTCAGGATGGATTCCACGAACCAGCCGGTCTGGAACAGGGCGGCGTTGTTCCAGGCGTGGAACACGTAGAGCATCACGAAATAGGTGGCGTAGTCGAAGATCGAGCTCATCGGCCCGATGAAGACCATGAAGCGGGTGATGTTGCCGATCTCCCATTTGCGGGGGCTCGACAGGTACTCGGGGTCGACGGCGTCCGTCGGGATCGTTGTCTGGGAGAAGTCGTAGAGCAGGTTGTTGGTCAGAACCTGAAGCGGCGCCATCGGCAGGAACGGCAGCATGATCGAGGCGCCCAGCACGCTGAACATGTTTCCGAAGTTCGAGCTGGCGCCCATCTTGATGTACTTGGTGATGTTGCCGAACACGCGGCGCCCCTCGATCGCGCCGTCCTTCAGGACGCCCAGGCTCTTGTCCAGCAGGATGATGTCGGCGGACTCCTTGGCGATGTCGGCCGCCGTGTCGACCGATACGCCCACATCGGCCGCCTTCAGCGCGGGACCATCGTTGATGCCGTCCCCGAGGAAGCCGACGACGTGATCGCGCCGCTGCAGCGCCTTGATCACCCGCGCCTTCTGGGCGGGCGTCAGCTTGGCGAAGACCTCCGCCTCCTCGGCGACTTTTCCCAAGGCGTCGTCGCTCAGAGCCTCGATTTCCGGTCCCAGCACGAGCCGGGTGATCTCCAGCCCGACGTCATGACAGACCTTGCGCGTTACGAGGTCATTGTCGCCCGTCAGGATCTTGACCCGCACCCCACTGTCCTGAAGGGCGCGGATCGCGTCCTTGGCGGTTTCCTTGGGCGGATCCAGGAAGGCGATGAAGCCGACGAGCGTCATGTCGCTTTCATCGGTCATATCGGCGCGGATGCGATCGGCGTCCAGACTGCGGCAAGCGACGGCGATGACGCGAAAACCATTGGCGTTGAGGTGCTCCGTCACCGTCCGCACCCTTGGCAGGTGAGCCTTGTCCAAGGGTTCGACGCGCTCGCCGAGTCGAAACTGCGTGCAGGCCGCCAGGACCTCCTCGACCGCGCCCTTGCAGATCAGAAGCGGAGGATCGTTGCCGGCCTTGACCAGAACCGACAGTCTGCGGCGGGTGAAGTCGAACGGAATTTCGTCGAGCTTGCTGTAGCTGGCGACGGCGGGCGGGTGGCCGTCCTGCTCGACGTGCTCGAGCACCGCCTCGTCCAGCAGATTGCGCAGGCCGGTCTGGAAGCGGCTGTTGAGATAGGCGTAGTTCAGCGCCTGATCATCGGGGCGGCCCTCTATGTCGACGTGAAGCTTCACGATCACGCGGTCCTGGGTGAGCGTCCCGGTCTTGTCCGTGCACAAGACGTCCATGGCTCCGAAGTTCTGGATCGCGTTCAGGCGTTTGACGATCACCTGCTTCTTCGACATGGCGATCGCGCCCTGCGCCAGGTTCACCGTGACGATCATCGGCAGCATCTCGGGCGTCAGACCCACCGCCACGGCGATCGCGAAGAACATCGCCTCGAGCCAGTTGTGCTTGGTCAGGCCGTTGATCAGGAAGACGAGCGGCGTCATCACCAGGATGAACCGGACCATCAGCCAGACGAAGCTGTTGACGCCCTTGTCGAAGCTCGTGACCGCGCCCGCGGCGACAATGTCGTCCGCCAGCTGGCCAAAATAGGTGGAGCGGCCGGTATGAACGATCAGGCCGACACCGTAGCCGCTGGTGACGTTTGAGCCCATGAAGCAGAGATTGGGCGAGGCTAGCGGATCGTCGCTGGCCTTTGGCGCGGTCGCTTCCTTTTCGGCCGGCATGGACTCGCCGGTCAGCGCCGACTGATTGACGTAGAGGTCCTTGGCGCTCAGCAAGCGCAGGTCGGCGGGGATCAGGTCGCCGGCGGCCAAGCGAACCACATCGCCAACCACCAGGTTCTCGAGCGGAAGCTCGACATAGCCGTCCGCGTCGGCGCCGATCGCGTCGGCGCGGCGCGCCGAGGCCTTGATGCTGACCATTTGCGCCAGACGCGCGGCCGCCGCGCTGGAGCGGTGCTCCTGGATGAAGCCAAGACCGGTGCTCAGCACCACCATCGTGGCGATCACGATGGCGGAACGTACGTCCGAGAGCGCCCAGGAGATCCCCGCCAGCGTCAGCAGCATGGCGTTCAGAGGGTTCCTGAACTTGCGCCAGAGCTCCAGGAGGAGGGGGATCTTCTCCTGCCGCGCGATCCTGTTTGGGCCATGCCGTTTCAGGCGGTTGGCGGCTTCGGCCTGCGAAAGGCCCTGGGGCGATGAGGCCAGGCGGTGACACGCGGCCGGAAGGTCTTCGTGCGCGATCGACATCAACTCGCGCAGGCCGGCGGTGGACGCGCCGCCTGTTCCGCCTCGAGCCGCTCGAAGTTGCAAGGTCACGAGGCCAGCCTCCCAAGAATGGCGCAGCTCAACGCGGTTTAAGTGCGCAGGCGTTGATGGCGATCAAGTTAGCTCACCCCCTCAGGGGGAAGATGTAACGGTCGCGGGCAACTTGCCATCGCGCGGCGACATCCTGCGCTTCCGTCCTTGGTGCTGTTGTGCGTCAATGAGTTCGCGCCGAGCGGTCGATAGTCGGCCAGCAGGGGAAATCGACGCATGACGCCGGGCGCGAGCGCTACCAGAGCCAAAGCGGGGTCCACGGCGGCCATCGTCGCTCGCGCCTTGCGGACGGTGCTCGACGACCGCGTTTTCAAGCTCATCTTCGCCGCCGCCGTGTTTCTGGCGGCGCTGTGGTTGCTCGGGCAAGAACTTCGCGGCTCGTCGCTCGGCGCGGTCGCCGAGGCGGCGCGCGCGACAAGCCCTTTGGCGATCCTTTGCGCCGTATTGGCCACCGCGGTGAGCTACGGCTGCCTGATGGCCTCGGAAGGGTGGGCGCTCTGCGTGGTTGGGCGGCGCCTGGCTCCGGCGCGCATCGGCGTAGTGACCTTTGTCGCCTACGCCTTGTCCAACGGCTTGGGCTTCAGCATGGCGACCGGCGCGGCGGCTCGCCTTCGGTTCTATCGCCCGTGGGGGCTCGATACCGCAGAGGCGGCGGCGGTGAGCGTCCTGGCCGGGATCGCCGTGACCCTTAGCGGCCTGGTGACCGCCGGCGTCGCCTTGTTGATCATCGGCGATCTGCCTTACCGCGCGCTGGGCGCTCTACTTCTTGCGCCGGCCGCCCTATGGCTCGTGCGGCTGCCAAGCAGGGTTTGGTTTCTGCCGGCGTTGAGATTGGTCACGCCGCCGCGCAGGCTGGGCGTGCTGGCGCTGGGAGGCGGTGTCGCCGACTGGGTGTTCTCGGGACTGGCGCTTTTCGTGCTGCTGCCCAGCGCCGCCGCATCCGATTTCCTGCCCTTCCTTGCAATCTTCATCCTTGGCTCGATCATCAGCGCCGCGTCCGGCGTGCCCGGAGGGGTTGGCGTCTTCGACGCCATCGTCCTTGGCCTCAGCCACCGGTTCGCCGTCGCCCACGAGACGGCCGCGGCCCTGGTCATCTACCGATTGATCTACGCGGTCGGGCCGTTGATGATCACCGCCGTCGGGCTGGGGGCGAGCCAGGCGGGGCGTTGGCTGCGCAAGACGCCTGGCGCCGACCTGAAGTCGGTCACGGAGATCGCCGTACCCGCGACTTTCGCGGCCTTGACCTTCTATCTGGGCGCGGCCTTGCTGCTCGCCGCCGCTAACGCGCCCCTGCGACTGACGCCGATCCAAGTGGCCGCCGAACTCCCGCGCTCGGCTCTTATGTCGAGCGTCACCGGCGCGCTCCTGGTGGTGTTGGCCTTGGCGCTCTGGCGACGGCGGGAGGCGGCCTACTACGCGACGCTGACCTTGCTCCTGCTCGGCGCCGCCGGCGAACTCTGGCGAGGGTTTGGCTGGATATCGGCAGGACCCGCGTTGGCGTTGGCTCTTCTGCTGGCGCCGTGTCGCTTCGCCTTCGATCGCCGCTCGGTCTTGACCCGAGACCTTGCCTCGCCGGAGTGGTTGACGGCGATCGCACTGTCGGGGGCGGCGGCGTGGATCCTCGGCCGCATCGTCGCGACTGACGCCCACGCCCTGGGCCGGCCCTGGTGGTCGCTGGCCGTCGCCACCGGCCGTTCCGGCGCTCTGGCGGTGGCCGCGAGCCTGGCGGCGGTGGCGCTGATCGCGGCGGTGTGGAACCTGCTCCGTCCGGCCCAGTCCAGGTTCGCCTCTCCGGAGCCGGAGACGATAGAGCGCGCAAAGGCGATCATCCAAGACGCGGGGCATGTCTCCTGTGACGCCTTTCTGGCGCTGATGGGCGACAAGGCGTTGGTGTTTTCTCCTTCCGGCCGAAGCTTCGTGATGTACCGGCCGTACGGAGGGCGTTGGATCGCCATGGGGGACCCGGTCGGACCGCCTTCGGATCGGCTTTTAGCGATCCAGGCCTTCGCGGCGGCGGCGGAAGAGAGCGACGCCCATCCGGTGTTCTACGCCGTGGAGGAAGAGAGCCTAGCCGACCTCGTGGCCGCGGGTTTCCTGCCCGTCAAGATCGGCGAGAGCGCTTCCGTCGATGTCGCGCACTTTGACCTTACGGGTCATGACAAGCAGGACCTGCGCCTGGCCCGCAACCGCGCCGCGCGGCAGGGGCTGGGGTTCGAGGTTATTCCGGCGGGAGATCCCGCGACGCCTTGGCCAGCCTTGAAGGCGGTCTCTGACGCGTGGCTTTCGGCCCATGCCGGGGCGGAAAAAGGATTTAGCCTAGGAGCCTTCGATCGCCGCTACCTCGGCAACTTCCCGCTCGCGGTGTTGAGGCGAGGAGCCGAGGTCGTAGCGTTCGCCAACGTCTTGACCTCGCCGGATCGTTCGACGTTCGGGGTGGACCTGATGCGCGCGCGACGGGACGGATCCTTGAGCGCGATGGACGCGCTATTCATCGATTTGATCGCCTGGGGGCGCGACCAGGGTTACAGGCGCTTCGAACTGGGCATGGCGCCTCTGGCGGGCTTGGAGCCGGGCGGCGTCGACTCCTGGTCGCGACGCATCGAGCGGTGGATCTATCATGCCGGCGAAGGGCTTTACGGCTTCGAGGGATTGCGGGCCTACAAGGACAAGTTCGCTCCCGAATGGCGGCCGATCTTTCTGGCCGCGCCGCCAGGCCTGCGTCCGCTGGCCCTCCTCAAAGATGTGGCGCTGTTGACGAGCGGCGGGGCGCGGGGGCTGGCGCGCAGAGCTCGACCGGAAGGCGGGGGCGACGCTGACCCGGCAGGTTGAGGCCGTGATCGCCGATATCGGGCAGGAGGCCCGCGCCGCCCGTCGCCCCACGCCGGGAGAGAGCCGCGCTAGACCCGGTGGTGAGCGCCGACCAGCGCTGACCAAAGCGTCGGCGCCCGCTCGGCCTTGCTGGAGGCCTTGATCGATATCCAGCGGGCGCTGGGCGCGGCCTGATCCCCTCCCGCCACCCGCAGGGTGTGCAGGGCGATCATCAGCTCCTCATCGGTGGGAATGACCAGCGCTTGCACGCGACTGTCGGGCGTCGAAAGATGGGCGGCGTTGATGGCGTTGGCCGTCTCGTCGAGACGCAGGCCCATCCATTCCAAAAGCGCGAGGATGGCCAGCAACAGCACCGCGGCCATCTGAAGCCGTGTGGCCCACGGAGGGCCGGATTGGCTGATCAAGTCTCATCCTCCGGCGCGAGCCTGTAGCCAAGACCGGGCTCGGTCAGGAGGATTTTAGGGGCGCTGGGTTCTTCCTCGATCTTCTGGCGAACCTGGCCGACCAGCACGCGAACGAACTGGGCGTCGATCTGAGCCTCCACGCCCCAAACCGCGGCGATCAGCTGGCGATGGGTGACGACCCGACCAGCGTACCGGGCCAGGCTGCGCAAAAGATCGTATTCGCGCGGCGTAAGCCTCACCTCGTCGCCCTGGATGAAAACGCGACGGTCGGCGAAATTAATTCCCAGATCGCCCGCCTTGAAGCGGGCCTTGGACGAAAACCGCCGCTCACGACCGCGCAGAGCGGCGCGTAGCCGCGCCAAGAGCTCACCCACGCCGAAGGGCTTATTGACGAAATCGTCCGCGCCGATGTCGAGTGCGGCGATCTTCTCCTGTTCGATATCGCGCGCGGAGAGCACCACGATCGGCACCTCGGACCACTCGCGGATTCGCCCGATCACAGTTTTGCCGTCGAGGTCCGGAAGACCAAGATCCAAGATGACTGCATCGCAGCCTTCGGAAGCCAGATGGGCCAGCGCCGCTTGGCCGCAGTCGGCGACAGAGACGATATAGCCTGCAGCGCCAAGCGCTGGCGTGAGCGCACGAACAAGCTGGGGTTCGTCATCGACCAGCAAGATCTGAGCAAGCGGCGCGGTCACGCGGGGACGACTCCCCGAAAGATCATGCTGATCCGCAGGCCTGGCCGGCCATCGCGCCGCGCGCCAGCCTCGATCGACCCGCCCATGGCTTCAACCAGGCCCTTTGCGATCGACAGGCCAAGTCCCGTCCCCTGGCTCGCGCCGGCGGAATGCGGCGAGCGATAGAATTTCTCGAAGATGCGTTGACGATCCGGCTCTGGGACCCCGGTTCCCTCGTCCTCGGCTTCGATCAACACCAAGCCGCTGCGGCTCGAGATCCGCAGATCGACCCGTGTCCCTTCCTGGCAGTAGCGCACGGCGTTTTCCAAAACGTTGCCCAGGGCCTGCTCGAGGAGGATGGGGTCGCCTTCGATGGTCGTACGCTCCTGGACGTCTAGAGCTACGCCTCTGCCTTGCCTACGAACGCGTTCGGCCGCCCGGCTGACGACTTCATCGGGATCAAAAGCCTGTCTCTCCAGAGCCAAGGCGCCCGACTCCAGCTTGGTCATGCTCAAGAGGTTGGCCACGAACCGGTTGAGACGTTCGGCCTCTTCCTCGATGGTGCTGACAAGATCATCGCGAACTTCCGGCGTGAACTGCCCGCCAAAGGCCTTGAGGCTGCTGGCTGACGCCAGGATGGCGGCCAGCGGCGTTCGAAGGTCGTGGGAAATCGAAGATAGCAGCGCGTTGCGCAGCTGTTCGGTTCGCGCGGCGGCCGCAACCTCGGCGCGCTGAGCCGACAGGCGTGAGCGGATGATCGCCGCTGCGCCGAGATCGGCGAGGACTTGGATCAGGCGCTCGCTGTCGGCGTCCGGCTCCCCGTCGAACCCACGCCAAGCCGCCAGGCCAAGATCGGCGCCGTCGGCCTCCAGGCGACGCACTCGCCAACCCGGTTCGCTGAAATCTGGACGCGTCGGAACCGCTAAATGTGCATCGAGGGAAGCTGGATGGCTCCAGATCAGATCCTGATCGACGATGGCCGCCTCGCCCTTGGCTGCGGCGGCCATGTGTTCGACGACTAGCATTCTGATCGCGCGCTCATCCTCGGCCGACGATAGGTTCCGGCTGGCGTCGAAGAGGGCGGCTGTCGCCCTGGCGCGGCCTTCGTTCCGGTGCGCGGCGTCGCGCAGACGCCCCGCGAGCCCGCCGGTCAACATTGCCGCGGCCAGGAACATCATAAGGACCAGGACGTCTTCGGCCGAGGCGAAGCGAAACGTAAAGCGGGGCTCGACCAGATAGACGTTGTAGATCGCAAACGAGATCAAGGCCGCGAAATAGCCCGGATAGGCGCCCTGGGTGACGGCGGTGACCAACACCCCCGCCAGGAACACCATCGAGAGCCTTGTCGTATCGAAGGTCCTGTAGAGCAGCTCGGAAATAAGCGTGGCGACGAGGGTGACGGCGAGGGCCACGCCATAACGCGAGAGCTCACTGCGCATCTTCGCCAAGGTGGACCCGAGCCGGCTCTTAGGGAGAGTGAACGCCATCGTCGCCTGAACAGAGATACGCGCGTCGACCATCGGGACGGCGCGCTAGTCAAAGGGGCTGCCAGCGCGCCAGGGGGGGGGATGGCCGGCGCGCGCCCAGCGCATCGTCGGCGGGATGCTCACCATGAACCGCGCGGGACCAGCACGCAATTATGCGCCCATTATGCGCCCGGGATTATAAGTTTCTTATGCTTGAGCTTGTCGGGTCGCGCGGGTGGATGGGGATATCGCCGCTTATTCGGATCCGTCATGTCCCAATCGTTTCGCCTTCCGCTCAACTTGGCCTTGGCCGCGGCTCTTGGCCTATCGGCCTGCGTTTCCAAGCCCAAGCCCATAGCGGCTGCGCCGGTTGCAGACCCGCCGCCCGCCGGCCGCCAAGCCGGGGAGCCGCCGTCGCTGGGCGAGGCCGGCCCTGCGCTTAGCCTTCAGCAGGATCTGGCCCAAAGCGCCGGGGACCGCGTCTACTTCGCGCTCGACAGCGCCAGCCTTGGCGACGAGGCTCGGCAGGGCCTTATGGCCCAAGCCGCCTGGCTCTCGCGCCACCCCGAGGTCCGGGTGCTGATCGCCGGCAACTGCGATGAGCGTGGCACACGCGAATACAATCTGGCGCTCGGCGCGCGGCGCGCGGCCGCTGCGCGGGATTTTCTGGTCGCTCAGGGCGTCGCAGGGTCAAGGCTGCAGACCGTGTCCTATGGCAAGGAGCGGCCCATCGACGCTGGCGTCGGTGAATCCGCTTGGTCGAGGAACCGCAACGCTTCTACGGTGATCATCGATCTGGCGCCGCGGTGAGATCGGATCCGGCGTCGATAGCCAAGGGATGTTCACATGCAGTGGACCGGTCTTGTCGCTCCCGTCGCCGCCGCGTTCATGGCCGTCGTCATCATCATGGTCAGCGGCGCCTGTATAAGGGCCGTCGAAACATTCAAACGTGTCTATGGCGAGGATCCGGCTGAGAGTCAGATTGACGAACGCCGCACCTGAACGGGCGAAAGGACCCTGCGCCGGCGACGAGCCTGCAGGGTCCTGGTGGGCGCCCTGGGACGACGTCAGCCCGCGTCGTCTCGTGCGGTCGAGGGCTTGTGAGCCGCCCTCGACCGCCATGGCGGCGGGCGCGATGTCTCCCAACTTAGTCTCGGTTCATTCCGGCCAGGCTCGCCGAGGCGGCGCTGGCGAGCCTAGCTTTTCGCCGATCGTCTGGGACAGCCCGCTGCAAAGCGCTGACTTTTCCGGATCAGAAGCATGGCGCCCCGTCGAGCAGGCCTGCGTGAAGCCGACAGCGACTTCATAGAGCGCCTTATATGACGGTCGGCGCGACCGTCGGTTCGATGCTTTTCCCCGCCGCTCAGCTGCCGCAGTAGGCGGCGATCACTCCAGCGCATGGATCATAGGGGGCGGGTGTCGTGGTTTGGGTGGCCGTTCCTCCGCCTTGGCCAGGAGCCGCCGCGCCCTGCAAGTTCACGAGGACGCTAACGCCGCCACCGCCGTCGATCGAGGCCGTTGTGACCGAGGCTGTCTGACCCTCGGCGCGCAGTTGGGCCGTCACCACAGGGGCCGTGGCGACTTGCTGCGCAAGCTGAGGCGCAACCGCCGAAGCGATTGAGATGGCGACGCCGGCGCTGATCACGTTCGTCGCCACAGCTTGGATGAGCGCTGTTGCGATCTCGCCTGGCGCGGCCCCGCTGGCGGCGAGGGCCGTCGTAACCGCGCTCTGAATCGCCGCCAGCTTCTGGGTTCGCGAAAGGCGCGAAAAGCCTGGCTGGTTGGCGGCGCGCTGCGCCGCTGCTGCGATTGTCTGTTGCAAGGACGCTTGGGTCACGGCCTGGGTTTGACGCGCGAGGCCTGGGGCGGCGGACGACAAACAAAGCACACCAACCAAAATGCCAACGGCCAGGCGTCTAATCGTTTTCATGGAAGCGCTCCATTTCCAGATCGGCTGCTGAAAGGGAGCGGGCATAAGGACCAATTGCCAAGTATAACGAAGTTATAAGGCGCCTACAGCGTCGCGTTCTTGGGTCGGAACCAGCGCAGGTCCGCTCGTCGCCCGATCTTCTGCGGTTGCTCGTAGGCTAGGCTTCGCGCCGCACGCGCGTCTTGGAAGAGCTGAATATAACGCGCGGCCACCGGTGAAATCCGGTACGGCTGGACGGCGTCGACCAGGAGCGCGGGATCGGGCGGCGGGGCGCCGAGCTGCGCGTCCAGCGCCTTGGCCAGCCCCAGCACATCGCCCTGGGCCGCGACGCGCCCGAACGTCGGCGTCTTCAGCAGGTCCTCGACCGCGGGCGTGCAGGCGGTGGCGACGACCGGACGGCCGCGCCCCAAGGCCTCGACGATGACCGCGCCGAAGCCCTCGTGCCATGAGCTGAGCAGAAGCAGGCGCGCGCGGTCCAGCCAGGGACGGATATCTGGCGCGTATCCCGCAAAGGTGACGCGGTGGCCTAAGCCGAGGCTTTGGGCGAGCGATTCAAGATCGCCCCGCAGGGGACCATCTCCCACGAACACCAGCCGCGCTTCGGGATCGCGGATGTTGGCGAATGCCCGCAGAGCGATGTCATAACCCTTTTCCGGGGCCAGGCGCCCGGCCGCGACGATCAGCTTGCCCGAGGCGGCGTGCGCCGGAGCGATCTCGTCATCGAGCGCGGGCAGGGGAATGGCCGCGGCGAGGCGGCGTCCGAAAACAGCGTCGACGTCCGAAAGGGTCTTGGGCGACAGGGCCACCAGGGCGTCCGCGTCGCGCAGGCGGCTCTGGGCGCCGCGCTCGAACCACCATTGCCTGAAGCCCTCGCGCCCGTGCTTGAACAGCGGCGAGCTGACCTGGGCCACGATGGCCGGGCGGTCCGCGCCGAGGCTCCGCGCCACCGCCCGGCAGACGGACCAATGGAAGTTGCCGGGGACGAAGAGGACGTCTGCAGAGTGGCGGCGCAGATGCCCGGCGACGGCGCGGCCCAGACGTATCCGAGAGCCAAGGCCGCGTGGGATCTCGGGGACGCATTCGACTAATTTGACGCCGTCCGGCACGAGGGCCGCCTGGGCGCCGCTGGCCGAACCGCAGAGCAGGGTGACCTGGTGACCAAGGTCGGTCCAAGCCTTGGCCAACCTCAGCGCCACGCGTTCGGTTCCGCCGAGGGGCAGGTCATGGAGGACGACGAGAATCCTCATCTCACACCGTCCTCGGCTTGGTTACGGCGGAAGGCGCTTGGAGGGCCAGGGCCGTCGTTAGCAGGCCCATGGTCAGCAGGGCCTGCGCCGCCATGCAGGGCCCGATGACCGCCTGGCTCCAGATCGGTAAGGCGATAGGCAGCATCGCGACCAGACTTAGGCTCCCGGCCAGGTTCATCGTCGCAGATAGGCTCGGACGACCGAGCGCCGTGAGCGCCGCGCTGAGTGGGGGCGCGCAGAGCAGGATGGTTCGGGCGATGGCAAGCCACAGCATCAAGCCGCCGGCCTCCGCGAAACCGTCGCCGCCCATCAGCTGGGCGAACGACCTTCCGAACAGGCCAAACAGCGCACAGATCGGGATGGCCACCGCCATGGTCAGAGCGCTGGTGCGCGCGATCGTGACGACGATCTCGTCCGTGCGGCCCTTGGCGGCGAGCTTGGCCAGTTCCGCATAGGCCGCCTGGCCAAGGCTCTGGGCGGGCTGGGCGATGACCACGGTCGCGCGCTGGGCGATGGCGAAAAGCCCGGCGGCGGCGGGACCGGCGAGCCAGCCGATGGTCAAGGGCGTCAGCCGCGCCGCGAGCTCGGCGAAGGTCACGTCGGCATTGGCCCCGAGCATGAAACGAATGAGGCCGGGGTTCTCGGCCCGCACCCCTCGGAGGTCCGTGGTGAGCGCGAGCTTGCGCAGCGAGTCGGGCGCGGTGGCGAAAGCCATGATCCACATGACCGCCCATTCGAGGATCGCCGCCGCCAGCCAGGCCCACAGGAATCCCACGAGGCCCCAGCCGCCGGCCCAGGCCACGACGGCGCCGATGAGCCGCGCGATCGGTGGAACCAAGCTGTGCGCGCCCAGCAGGTCGAAACGTCCGGTGACCTGCAGATAGCCGGCGGCGGTGGCGCGAACCGTGGCGAGCACCGCCAAGCTATACGGGAGGCTGAGCGCGATGGCGGTTGGCGACCACCCCAACTGGGCGCCGATCCACGGGGCCAGCACGGCCGCCACCGCGATCGCGACGGCGCCGCAGGCCAGTTCCAGCGCGGCGGCGAATTTGATCAGTCGCGCCAGCCGCCGCTCGTCTCCCGAGACCAGGGCCTGAGCGCCGTAGCGCACGACGGCGTGCCAGCCGGGGAACTCGATGACGCCGCCGACGGTCAGCACATAGGTGTGGACCAGCACCAGCACGCCATATTCGGTCGGTCCCAGCGCGCGCGCCGCCAGGGCGATATAGACGAGGCTAATGATCCCAGCCCCCGCCTTGCCGCTTAGCAGGCGCAGGGTGTTGTGGGCAATGTCGCGCAACGCGCCCCGGTCCTCGCCCCTAAGCGACACGGACGAACTCGGTGACGGATTTCGCGCGTGAAGAGCTGCGGTCTCCTAAGGACCTCGTCGCGATGAAAGCGCCTTGCGTCGTATGACGGACTTGATCGTGACTGAAGAGGGAACGGATCCGCATATCAGTCTGACGGCGCCGATCCCTCGGCCCCTTACCAATTTATTGAGGCCCACGACGGCGTTGATCGGAGCCGATTTTAAGATCCTTGTGCGGAGCGTCCCGCGCGCGCCGCGCGGATCCGCAACTTGCGGACGACGTCGATCGCCAAGCCTTGGGGCGAGGCCTTGATCCACTTGGCGTCGAACAAGGTCACGGGGCCGCAGGCGGCCAGGGTGTGCAGCCCGCCATTGTATCGCCCGGCGTCGAGCGGGCCTTTCAAGACGGACGTCGCGTCGGCCTCGAAGCGCTCGGGGGTCAGGACGCGCACCGCCAGAAGTCGCAGGTCGCCGCCATAAGTCCGCGTGCAGTCCTGAACCGGCAGATGCAAGCGCCCTCCGGCGATCAAGGGCGTCCCGCCCGGCCGGCTGCTGGCGAGGTCGATCCGAACCGGATTGCCGGGATGGACGGTCCACGGGCCCTCAAGCCGCTCCGCATAGGCCAGATGCAGCTTGCCCTGCTTGTCCTCGCGCGCGCCGTCGGGGGAATAGGCGCACCACCAACGCCCTTCCCACTGGAAGAAGGTGGGATCGATAGCGGGGGTGTCGAAGGCGATCGTTGTCACCGGCTGCCAAACGTCGGGAAAACGCTCGGCCCGATAGAGGGTGAAGGTTCCGGAACGGAAGGCTTCCGGCGTCATCCAGGTCTCACCCTCGACTTCGAAGACCACCGGGTAGGACAGGTGCCAGGGCTCGCGGAGCACGGTGCTGCGGCGCACCGGCCGGTAGTCGGCGTCAAGCTCGAGATGATCGATGACGCCGTGTCGGCTTCGATAGTCGTAAGCCTCCGCGAACAGGTGCAGGCGACCGTCGCGCCAGAGGCCGAAGGGGTCGGCCAGGAAGGTGTAGGACGGCTCTTCGGGCAGCCATCGCACGGGCGCTTGGTGCAGACCCCCGGCCGAGACGACGTCCTCGATGGGACACTCGATCAGGCCCACCCGCCAGATGTCAGAAAAGAGAGGCATGGGCATGCGCTAGCGCAGACCGCCGTCGGCTTTCAAGTCGGACGTCGAGTTTCTGGAGGGGAGCCAAGGGCGGCTATTGGCGCAGGCTCGCCGCGGAAGCTGGAGTCGCGCACCGCCGAGAAGGGTGGTTAGTGGACTTTGCGGCCGAGCAGGCTCAGTGCTCATCAATCCAAAATCGGCCTAGAAGCACAGCCAGCGTGACGGCTAGGACCGCAACGGGAAGGCGTAGGTAGACTCCCAGGACGAGCACCAGAGCAAACGGGCCGCCCTCGTCGAAGTGTCCAGATTTGGCCAGGGTGACGGCGCTCGCGATAAGAACCAGCAAGAGCCACCAGGCCAAGGAGGTAAGGGCTGGTTCGTGCCCGAACCGCAGGGCGCGGCGCTGTTACAGCGAAGGTGGCAATGGCCAAAGCCGACAGAACGATAAAGAGGCCGCTCGCGAAGCGTGAGGCGAAGGCATTGAACCAGGCAAAAACTGTGAAGATCGACAAGGCCCCGACCCCGAGGCTGCCTGCTATGCGACGCTAATTCGCGCGGACGAAAAGGACCGGTTGGGTGGACGCCATGGCTGGACGCTAGCTCAACCATTGTGCGCTCTACAAGCGGCCCATCGGAAGAGCCGACTAGGGTGGGACTGCGCCATTGTAAACTGGCCAAAGATCTGCCGTTCGGTTCACTTAAATCGACGCCCGTTCCCAACCCAGGCTTTCGAACCCCGGGCGAAAGCGTCGTTCGGTGCGCTGACGAACCCATCACTGCCGTGATCACCGAATGGGTGCGAAGCTGGGCGAAAGGTTCTGAACTGCGTGAGGGCGTGGAGACGGTCCGCCCTGCTAACCGTAGTGGATGTCGTAGCTGCCCGCGCCCGTCCCGACCGTCAGGCCGGTGACGCCGGTCAGCTTGATCAGGCCGTCGCCCGTATTGGCGCTGGGGCCCATATTGACGCCGATCGTGCCGTCCTGGCTGTAGACATAGGTGTCGCCGCCCCAGGTGAAGACTGCGGTCGTTCCGGTCGCGACGTGGGCCGAGACATCGATCAGCGCCGCCTGCAGCGAGATCTTGCCGTCGGCGTACGCCTGGACATTCGCCGTGATCGCGTGGACCTGGGCGTCGAGGACCAGATGGTCGACGCCCTTCTGGAAGCCGGTGATTTGGGGCGGGCCGCTAAGCGTGGTCCCGTCTTTGATGTGCAGGTTCGACAGGGTCGGGACGGCGTTGCCGCTGTTGTCCAGCACGATCGTGTCGACGCCGGCGCCCAGATAGAGCTTGGCCCCGCCGACGGTCAGCGAACCCTGGACGCTGCCTGTGAAGGCCACCTTCAGGGTGTTGGTCCCGTCACCTAGGCGCAGGGTCTGGGACAGGGAGTCCACCTGGAACCCATAGGTGAGGTTCAGGTCGCCGGCCTGGCTGGCGTCGACATTGGTGAAACCATTCGAGATCTGGGCCGTCAGGGAGCCCGAGCCCACGATCGTCAGGTTCGGCAGCGGACCGCGATAGTTCGGGCCGAGAGCGTTGTTGGTGGAAAAGCCGTAGATCAGGCCGGCGGTACTGTTGGTGTCGACATGCAGGATCAGCGTGCCGTTGTTGTCCATGGGCCCATCGGAGGCGACGTAGAGACCGATCGCCCCGCCGTTCGGGACGAACACGCCTCTGCCGACCATCGCCTCGGTCGTCGGCGCGCCCCGGAAGTTCTGCAGGTGGACCTCGACCTTTGCGCCGTTCTGGGGATCGGCGGGCGCATAGACGACGAGCGGGTTGGCCGTGTCCTTCAGGATCAAGGTCTGGGTGTTGTTGATGAAGAAATTGCCGCCTGCCAGGCTGTAGATCGTGCTGGCGCCGGGAACCGCCGCGCCGCCGGTGGAGTGGTAGTACACTGTCTGGAAGCCGCTGATCGTCCCGTCGAAGGGCGTCCCCACCGGCACGTCGAAATGCAGGACGTTGCCCGTGCCGGTCGCCGTCAGGCTGGTCCCCTGGGCCATGCCGCCCTTCAGGGTCACCGTGTCGTGGCCGCCGGTCAGCTTGACCGCGCCGGACACCGCCGGAATGCCCAAGGTCGGGGTGCTAGTCCCCAGCCCATCCAGGGTGAGGGTGTCGTAGCCGTCGCTGGTCAGGATCTGGCCGTAGATCGTCCCGGTCAGGCTGATGGTGTCCTGTCCTGCGCCGGTGTCGATGCTGTACGGGGCGCCCAGACCCGCCGTCCCGGTGATCGTGTCGTTGTTGGCCGTCGATCTCAGAGTGGGATCCACGGCCGTGGGTGAGATCGACTTGTCGGCGACCGCGGTCAGGGGCGCGCCCGGCGGGTTGGTAGGGACGGGGCCGTAGGCGGTCAGCAGGTCGCTGCGGAAAGTCGCGACCCCCTCGTCGGCGAGGTCGGCCAGGAAGGCGTCGTTGGCCAAGGCGTAGACGCCGACATCGGCCTTGACCGCTTCGGCCATCAGCCAGCCGACCATGGCGGCCTTGGTGCCCACGCCGCTCAGGCCGTCGCCGCCGTAGCTGGCGAAGTACTGGGCGCGTGTATAGCTGCCGCCCGTGCCGTTGGGCACCGCGCCGTTGAGGATGGCGTCGACCTTGGCCGCGTCCGGCGACGCGCCGAAGATCGTCGTGTAGGCTTTTACCAGGGCGTCCGAGAGGCTCAGCGACCCGTAGTTGGCCGCGAACCAGGCCTTGCCTTCGCCGGCCTGGCCCAGATTGACCGCAAAGTTGATGTAGCGGTTCTCGGTGCTGAACGACTGGTAGAAGGCCGAGTTCAGGCTGTTGGCGTTGTCCCAGTTGGCCGAGACCAGATAGTTCAACCCGCCAGATGTGGGCACGCCGCCGGTGAAGAAGCTGTAAGTCGTGCTGGCGACCGAGGTCGTGCCGATCGCCAGCTTCAGTACCTGCGCCTGGGCGTCGGCGAGCGTCAGGCTTCCGGTGTCTATCCGCGTCGACAGGTCGGTCAGCAGAGTCTGGTGGGTCGCCGGGATGTGGGCGAAGTCAGACCGCATGACGTTGTCGTAGTACGTCTTCAGACCCTGTAGGGTGGTCGCCATGAACGTACGCTCCCAATTGCTCGCAACGGGGCGAACGTGGGTTCGGCATACAGGTTGCTAGACACACCCTCAAGATGAGTATCTAGTAGCGCCCTAGACTATCGCGCGATAAATCGACCTGCGATTGCGTTGCTCAGCGACCGGCGCATACCCGAGCACAAGCGTTGACGCCGCAGATCCAACGTACATCAGGTGAGTGCAGGGGCGGCCAGCAAAGTCAGCTCAGAGTCGTTAGCAGTTCTTGCCGGTCGCTAGGCGAACGTCCAGTTCCTGGAGGCCTGCTAGAGTCCGCTCTTGGCGCTATTTTGCCATCGCTACGCGCGCAAAGGGACGCACTCGCAGACTGCTGTGAGCTCGGTCCGCTCGCCAACCGTCGCCGCGTGCGAAAAACCGAGTTCGGCGCTGACCGTTCGCGCAGCGTCCCGCACTCGCGGAGTCAGCCGCTCCATCCGAGCCTCATCCATGTATTGCGGGATGCTCGACAAGCTCAGGGCGGCGATGATGGAGCCAGAGGCGTCGCGAACAGGAGCCGCGATACAACGGATGCCGTCAGCGCCGTCCTCCAGGTGATGGACGCAGCCTTGGGCCGTCAGGCAGGTCAGGTCCTCGGTCGGGAAGAGCTTTCGCCATGTCGCGCTGTCGGCGTCGAGCATCAGGGCGCGGCCCAGGGCCGTCGCCATAACGGCGTTGCGGTCGCCGACCCGATGGTGGACCGCGACGCGCCGGCGTGACGGCGCCTGGGCGACATAGATGATCTCGTCGCCGTCGCGGATCGCCAGGTTGACGGCGTCGTCGGTCTCGGCCGCCAGGGCGTCCATCGCGGCTGTCGCCACGGTGATAAGGTCTCGTCGCTCCATGGCGCGGGCGCCGAGGTATAGCAGCCGCGGGCCAAGTCGGTATCGACGGCTCTCCACCACGACCAGGTTCCGCTCGACGAGGAGCTGCGCCAGCCTGTGGGCGGTGCTGCGAGTGAGACCGACGCGGCTTTGCAGGGTCTTCAGGTCAAGCGGCCCCTGACGCAAGGCCTCCAGGACATCGATGGCGCGCGCCAGGGTCTGGCTGGCGCGTAGACGATCCGCCGGCTCAGGAGAGGGCATTGCCGGCCCCGATGATCACGGTGGAGCCAACGAGCAATCCCACTCCTGCGATCACCAGGGCGCGGGCCCGCGAACTGGCGCCTTTCCACTCCCTGAGCGCGAACCCCCAGAGCGTCGAGAAGATGATGATGCTGGCCATGTGCAGCGTCCAGCTGGAGAAGCCGTAGCGTCCCATCTGGCTCTCGCCCATCGTGTAGAAGAAAAACTGGAAGTACCACGCAAGGCCGGCCAGGGCGCAAAGGCCATAGTTGCGCAGCAGGGGCGCGGCGGTGGCCTCGCCCTTGCCGAGCCATTGCCCGGCGCTGCGGTTCTTGAAGATCAGGCCGGCGCACCAGATCAGGTTGGTGGTCAAGCCGCCCAGCAGGATCACGCACAGGACGGGCAGACCCTGCCAGAGCGGGGAGGTCCCGTGGTCGAGGGAGAGCTGGCGGATCGGCTCGCCCGCCGCGAGACCAAAGGCGAAACAGCTGCTCATGATTCCGGAAAAGGTCGCGACCAGGACGCCCTTCCTGAAATTGAACTCGTCGACGCTGGCTTCGCTCGCGCGCGCTGGGAGCTCGGCCTCCTTCGCGCGGCCGGCCATGGCGACGAGAACGATCCCCGCCAGGGTGACCGCTATGCCGCCCAGGATGACCCGCCCGCCAACGGGCGCCAGCAGCTTGGCGGCGAAGGAGCCATCGAAGAGGGGAGGGACGAGCGTGCCGAAGGCCGTCGTCAGGCCAAGGGCGACCGCCATGCCAAGCGAGAGCCCCAGATAACGCATCGTCAAGCCAAACGTCAGCCCGCCAAGACCCCACAGAGCCCCAAACAGCCAGCACCAGAACAGGGTGTTGCCTGGCGTCGCCGACAGGACGGCGAGCAGATCACGCGTCTGAACGGCGGCGAAGAACCACGGTGTGAGCAGCCACGAGAAGACGCCGCCCGTCAGCCAGAAGATCTCCCAGGACCACCGTCTCACGCCCTTGTAGGGCACGTAGAAGCTGGCCGACGAGAGGCCGCCCAGCCAGTGAAACATCAAACCCAGCAAGGGGTTGCCCATCGCGCGTCCTCGAACGGTGAAAGTCTAGAGCGAAGCGGTCGATTGCCGCTTTATGAGGCTGAGGCCGACCGCCTGTCGGCGAAGAGCGTCTCGTTGGTTGATCATCGCCAGTAGCTGTTCGGTGGCGGTCCTGGCCATGTCGCGCAGCGGGCGGCGTATGGTGGTCAGGGCTGGCGAGATCATCGAGGCCAGATCGGAGTCGTCGAACCCCGCCACGGAGAGTTCGCCGGGTATGGAGATCCCGACGTCTCGCGCGATTTTGACCACGGCGGCGGCCATGATGTCGTTGCAAGCAAAGATCGCCGTGGGGGGCTTTTTCATCCCGAGCAATGACGCCGCCGCGACGCGGCCGCTGTCGAAGCCGTAGTCGCCTTCGCGAAGCTCGAGTTCGATAGGCAGGCCCGATTCCGCCAGCGCCTCGAGAAAGCCGAGCTTGCGTTCCTGCGCCGATTTGAAATGAGGCGGGCCCTCGATCATGGCGATGCGCCGGTGGCCCAGTTCGAGGAGATGTCGGCCAAGCTCGGCGCTGGCGGCCCGTTCATTGCTGACCAGCATGCTCGGATAGGCCGATACGGCTACCGAGGCGATGCCGACCGAGGGCACGCCGAGGGCTGTCAGGCGTTGAGGGATGGCTTCGATCTCGGACGTCGGCGGCAAGACGATCAAGCCATCGACGCGCGAGCGTTGAGCGAAACGCTCGACGTCCAGGGCCACGTCGGGGTCGTTGAAGCGGACGGGGTGCACGACCAATTCGAAGCCGTGTTGAGAGCAGACCTCGACGATGCCTCGCTGCAGGACCCCGATGACATGGGCGTTCGGATCATCCTGCATCACGGCGATCAGATTGGAGCGGCCCGTGGCAAGGGCTCTGGCGCGGGAGCTCGGGCTGTAGCCAAGCTTCTTGATGACCTCCAGCACCGTCTCGCGGGTCTCGCCGCCCACCTTGGGCGAGTCGTTGAGCACCCTGGAGACCGTTCGGATCGAGACTCCGGCCGACTTGGCGACGTCGTCGATCGTGACCGACAGGCTGGCGGCGGGATCGATCCCGATCATGTTTCTGAACTCCCTCCGCCGAACGATTAGCGAGCCATTCGGAAAGTGCAAGAGGCTAAGGCCAGCGCTGGCATATCGAGTTGCCAGCGCTGGCACAAACTTTGCTACCGGTAACAGATCGTCATTGACAGGTTTTCGTCCACCTTGTTTGCATGACCCCCAGACCCGAGGAACGGGCAGTGGGAGGAACGCATGCTTACCGATCGAAGAGGGCTGATGCTGGGCGGTCTCGCCGGCGTTGGAGCCCTGACGCCGGAGCATCGCGCCCACGCGGCGACCAAGCCTGGCGCGCCCGCCGGTCCAGCCGCCCAGGCGTTCAACGTTCGAGACTTCGGCGCGGTCGGCGACGGCGCCAGGATTGACTCGCCGGCCATCAACAAGGCGATCGAACATGCCGCAGCGCGCGGCGGCGGGACGATCTATTTCCCGCCCGGAACCTACGCCTGCTACACGATCCGACTGAAGAGCCGGGTGACGCTGCATCTTGGTCAGGGGGCGGTGGTCCTTGCCGCCGCGCCCACGGGCGTCGCGCCGAATGGGTACGACGACCCGGGCCCCGGTCCGGGAAACGCCTACCAGGACTATGGCCATAGCCATTGGGCCAATAGCCTGATCTTCGGCGAAGGCTTGCACGACATCGCCATCACCGGGCCGGGGCTGATCTGGGGCAAGGGTCTGACCCGCGGCCACCGGTTCCCCGAGGATCCGCCGGATATCTCGGGTCCGGGCGTTGGCGATAAAGCGATCGCCCTCAAGAACTGCCGCAATGTGCTTTTGCGGGACTTCAAGGTGCTGCAAGGCGGGTGGTTCGCGCTGCTGGCGACCGGCGTCGACAACATGACGATCGACAACCTGATCGTCGACACCAATCGCGACGGTCTCGATATCGACTGCTGCCGCAATGTTCGGGTCACCAACTGCACGATCAATTCCCCTTGGGATGACGGCATCTGCCCCAAGAGTTCGTTCGCGCTTGGCTATGCGCGGCCGACCGAGAACCTGACGATTTCCGACTGTTATCTGACCGGCCATTACGAGATGGGCTCGGTCATTGACGGCTCCTGGAAGACGATGCCGCCCGGCTTTCATGGCTATGGCCGGATCAAGCTCGGGACGGAGTCGAACGGCGGCTTCAAGAACGTGGCGATCACCAACTGCGTGTTCGACCACTGCTACGGCATAGCGCTGGAAACCATGGATGGCGCGCTGACCGAAGATATCGCCATCAGCAATATCACCATGCGCGGGCTAGGGTTTCCGCCGCTGTTCCTGCGTCTGGGCAGCCGCATGCGCGGTCCGGCGGGCGTTCCCGTCGGCAAGCTGCGTCGCATCACGATCCAGAACATCGTCAGCCACGGCGCGACGCCGCAGCCCTCGATCATCGCTGGCGTGGCTGGCCATCCCGTCGAGGACGTCAAGATCAGCGACGTCTATTTCCATCAGCTGGGCGGCGGCTCGGCTGAGCTCGCCAAGCGCGCGCCGCCAGAAGCCGACAAGGCCTATCCCGATCCGGACATGTTCGGCGACCTGCCGGCGACGGGGTTCTTCATCCGCCACGCCCGCAACATCGAGATGAGCCATGTCGAGATCGTCACCGAGGCGGCCGACGCGCGGCCGGCGTTCTGGCTGAACGACGTGGCCGAGGCGGATTTCTTTCGACTGCGGCTGCCCAAGGGACCAAGCTTTCAGCTGGACCAGGTGAGCGGCTTCCGATCGTTCGGCAGTCGCTGGCTGGAGGATCGTCGCTTTGACGAAACCGTCAGCCAAACCTTCTAGCTCCGAGCGCCTTGGCGTCGGCGGCTCATCCTTGGTTCTAAGGTCGGTGTGATGCGCGTGACATGGTCTGTGCTCCTGGGGATGGCGGGGGCGGCGCTGGCCGCGCAGGGTCACGCCGCGCCGACAGTCTCCGCTGGCCCCGCGCATCCGGCGCCGGCGGTCTATCGCAATCCGATCCTGCCGGCCGACTATTCCGATCCGGACGTCATTCGCGTGGGCGACAACTATTATCTCGTGGCCTCCAGCTTTCACTTCTCGCCCGGCGTGCCCGTGCTCTCGTCCAAGGACCTCGCGCACTGGACGATCATCGGTCACGTCCTGCCGAGACTGCCGTTCGCGCCCGAATACGATCTGCCCGGACCCGTACCCACCGACGACGCCGGGACGCGGATGGCCCGGGAGGCGCGCACCACCGGACAGCGCTACGCCGGCGGGGTGTGGGCGCCGTCGATCCGGCGTCACGACGGCCTCTTCTACGTCTACTTCGCGACCCCCTACGAGGGGATCTTCATGTCGACGGCGGCTCGTCCCGAAGGGCCTTGGAGCCCGCCCGTCGCGGTGGTTTCCGGGCCAGGCCTGGAGGATCCCTGTCCGTTCTGGGACAACGACGGCCAAGCCTATCTCGTCCACGGCAAGGTGGGCGCGGGACCCTTGGTGTTGCATCGCATGGCGCCCGACGGAAAATCCGTCCTCGACGCCGGAACGGTGATCGTCGAGGACGCCAAGGCCTTGCCGGTCCTGGAGGGCCCCAAGCTCTACAAGCGCAACGGCTATTATTACATCTTCGCGCCGATCGGCGGGGTGGAGACCGGCCCTCAGGTGGTGCTGCGCGCCAAGAGCCTCTGGGGACCTTATGAGCATCGGGTGGTGCTGGCTCCGGGCAAATCCGCGCTCAAGGGCCCGCACCAGGGCGGCTGGGTCGAGACGCCGTCCGGTCAGGGCTGGTTCCTCCACTTCAACAGCGCCGGAGCCTATGGGCGGATCGTTCATTTGCAGCCTCTCGCCTGGAACGACGACTGGCCGTTTATCGGGGAGCCGATTCCGGGGGCGGGGCCGGACGAGACGGCGGGCCAGCCCGTGACCGAATACGCCATGCCCGACGTGGGCAGGCGCTTCCCGCCGGTCTCGCCCCAGACGTCCGATGCGTTCGACGTCGCCAGGCTTGGCCCGCAATGGGAATGGAACCACAATCCCGACGACCGTCGATGGAGCCTCGTCCAGCGTCCTGGCTTCCTTCGCCTGACGGGCGGCGCCGCACCCAACCTTGTCAGCGCGCGCAACACGCTGACCCAGTCGCTGCAGAGCCTGAGCTCGGTCATCACCACGCGCCTCGACGCGGGCGGGCTCGTCCAGGGACAGCGGGCGGGCCTGGCGATGTTCGGAGCCGGCGTCAGCGCGATCGGCGTCATCAAGACCGACGCCGCACCGCGGATCGTCTTCTCGTCGATGGGACGGGATACGCTTGGGCCGCCGCTTCGGGCGCGCACCGCGGATCTGCGCGTGGCCGTCGCCGATCAGGTCGCCCGCTATAGCTACAGCCTCGACGGCGGCAGAACCTTCATCGACGCGGGGGAGGCGGTTCTTCCGCGCTTCAGCTGGTGGAAGGGGTCGCGTCCAGCCCTGTTCAGCTACGGCGAGCCCGGGCAGGCGCGAGAAGGCGTCGCCGACTTCGACTGGCTGCGCGTCTCGCGAGGTGACAAATGAGGGCGCGGGGTTGGATTCTCGCGATCGCGTTGCTGGTCGCGCCCGGCGTGGCCCTCGCCGGGCCCATAGACCGCCATGCATTGGTCAGCCGGCATAATCCGTCGCTGGAGGCTGTCGATCCTCACGCACCTTTGATGGTCGGCAATGGTGAGGTGGCGTTCACGGCCGACATCACGGGTCTGCAGACCTTTCCCGAACAGTACGCCGACCTAGCGCCACTGCTGACCATGGCGCAGTGGGCTTGGCACAGTTTCCCCAACCCCAACGGCTACACGGAGACCTCGAGCCTCAGGATGGTGCCGGTCCCGGGACGGGGCCAGCAACCTTTCGCCTGGATGCCACAGGGGCTCGAAGCCAGGGCCAATCCCGCGGACGCCTGGCTTCGCGAGAACCCGCATCGGTTCTCGCTGGCCAGGGTGGGGCTGGCGATCGTCGACAAGGAAGGGCGACCGGCGCGCTTCTCTGACCTCAGGAACACACGCCAGACCCTCGACCTTTGGACCGGCGTGCTGAGCAGCCATTTCACCTACGATGGGGAAGCCGTGGCGGTGGAGACCCGGGTCTCCAACGACGGCGCGGTCCTGGTCGCGTTGCGCGCGCGCCTGATCGCGCAGGGGCGGCTTGGGATCAGCGTGCGTTATCCCGGCGTGTCGCAAAACCTCAACCCCGATCCCAGCGATTGGGACCACCCGGAACGGCACGTCACGACCGTGGTCAGCGCGTCGCCAGGCCGCATGCTGTTAGCGCGGCGGCTGGACGACACGACCCTCGCCTCGACGCTCGACGCCGCGGGCGCGTCCATCAAGCGGGTCGGTCCGCACAGCTTCGCAATCGCCGCGAACGGCGCCGACCAGCTGGACGTCTCGATTGGTTTCGACCAGCGAGTCCGGACCAAGCCGTCGAAGCCTTTCGATCAAGCCCGCGCCGAGGCCGACACCCGCTGGCGTGGTTACTGGACCCGAGGCGGCGTGGTGGACTTCAGCGGCAGCACCGATCCGCGCGCCGGCGAGTTGGAACGCCGCGTGGTGCTGTCGCAATATCTGATGGCGATAAACGGGGCAGGGACCTTGCCGCCACAGGAGGAGGGGCTGTTCTCCAACAGCTGGAACGGCAAGTTCCATCTCGAGATGCACCCCTGGCACGCGGCGCACTTCGCCACCTGGGGGCGCCCCGCGCTTCTGGAGAAGAGCCTGGACTGGTACCTCGGCCACCTGCCGGCGGCCCGGCAAGAGGCCGCGCGCCACGGGATTGCTGGGGCCTGGTGGCCGAAGATGGCGGGACCCGAGGGACGCAACAGCCCCAGTTCGATCTCGCCCTTCATCATGTGGCAGCAGCCGCATCCCATCCTGATGGCCGAGTTGGCCTATCGGGCGCATCCGACCGCGGCCACGCTGGCGCGTTACGGGTCGCTGGTCGACGACACCGCCAAGCTGCTCGCCAGCTGGCCGGCCTGGGACGCGGCCAACGATCGTTTCACCCTCGGCCCCCCCATCATCCCGGTTCAGGAAAATCACGATCCCCTGGCGACCTTCAATCCGGCCTTCGAGCTCGAATATTTCCGGCAAGGGCTGATCACCGCGCGCGCCTGGCGCGTGCGCCGCGGACTGCTCAGCGAGCCGCTGTGGGACCGCGTCATCGCCAAGCTGTCGCCTATGACGCGGCGCGATGGCCGCTACCTCGCCGTGGAGAATGATCCGGACCTGTGGACGCGGGCGGCCTCGGACCAGTGCAGGGGCCATGCGGTGGAGGACTGCCCGAACCGCGACCATCCCTCGTTCCTGATGTCCTACGGCTTGATCGGATCGGATCGCATCGATCGCGAGACGATGCGCGCCACGCTGCGCGCGGTCGAGCGCGACTGGGACCTGCGCCAGACCTGGGGATGGGACTATCCGATGGTGGCCATGACCGCCGCCAGGCTCGGAGAGCCGGAGGACGCCGTCGCCTGGCTGTTCAAGGATCAGAAGAACAATCAGTGGGGCGTCAGCGGCATGACCCCTCGCGTCCACCTGGAGAGCTTCCTGTCGCCCTCGCAATACGCCGGGGCGGGCGGGGCGGATGGCGCCGGCTATCGTCGCGCGGCGGAAACATATTTTCCGTCCAATGGCGCGCTGCTGCTGGCGGTGGGCATGATGGCGGCCGGTTGGGATGGTTCGGCGGGGACTGCGCCGGGCTTTCCCAAGCGGGGCTGGGTCGTGCGGTCCGAAGGCCTGCTGCCCTTGCCCTAGAGACGTCTACGGCGCGAGGGCGCGTTTACAGCGCGCCGACGGCGCGGCCGTTGACCTCGACGCGATCCAGCACGAGCCTCGTCACATGGCGCAAGACGCTCGGACGGGCCACGCCCTCGAACTTGCATTCGCTGAGGCGGAAGTCCTCGATTGAAGCCTGGGGAAGACCTTGCAGGTCGACGGCCTGAGCGGCGGCGCGCACGCGCATCCGCTCTATCCGCACCCTGCGGAGCGTCGGTGTGAAGCCGCCGGACGCGCCCTCTTCGTAGTTGAAGTCACATGTGATCGCAGCGCGTGAGACGCGACCCACCGTGATGTCGCGAACGTAGATGTCCTCGACCCGCCCGCCGCGCATGGCGTTGTTCTTGAAGCGAAGGGCGTACCAGAGCTGGTCGCTGTCCATTCGGCAACGGCGCACGAAGACGTTGTCGACGCCGCCGGACACCTCGCTGCCGATCACCACGCCGCCATGTCCGTCCTTCATCACGCAGTCCTGAATCAGGATGTCGCGCGTGGGCCTGGCCAGCCGGCGACCATCGGCGTTCCGGCCCGACTTGATGGCGATGCAGTCGTCGCCGCAGTCGAAGGTCGAACGTTCGATCACCATGCCGTCTACCGACTCGGGGTCGCAGCCATCGGTGTTGGGGCCATGGCCAACGACCGTCACGTCTCGCACGATGACATTTCGGCAAAGCACGGGATGAAGCGTCCAGCACGGGGCGTTGCGCAGGGTGACGCCTTCGACGAGCACATTCGCGCAGCTTTGGAACTGCACCATCATCGGCCTCAGATAATGGCCGTCCCCGAAAACCCTTTCGGCCACCGCCACGCCGCGTTCAGCCATGTCGAACAGCCTCGCGCGGGCCTTGCGCTGGTCGGGCATGCCAAGGCGCCAGCCGAACTGGGGGCCGCTGCTCCACGACCACCAGGCCTGTCCCTGGCCCTCGAGCACGCCGCGACCGGTAATGGCCACATCCCGTTCGCCGTCGGCGAAGATCAAGGGAGAGTAGTTGATCAGCTCGACGCCCTCCCACCGCGTGGCGACCAGGGGGTAGTGGGCGGGATCAGTGCTGAAGACGACTGTGGCCCCCTCTGCGAGATGAAGTTCAACCCTGCTTCGCAAGCGGATGGCGCCGGTCAACCAGCGCCCGGCTGGAACCAGCACCCGTCCGCCCCCGGCCTGGGCGCAGGACTGGATCGCCTGGGCGAAAGCGCGTGTCGTCGCCTCGATGTCGTCTGCCGACGCCCCAGCCTCCACGATGCTCCATACCCGCGTGGTGAAGCGGGGCGGCCGCGCGGACCGGGCGATCCACTCCGCCCTGGCCCATGGCGCGCGGTCGGCCAGAGCGTCTTGTGGCGCGCACGCCGCCGCCGCCAGGGCGGCGAGAACGGTCCTGCGAGACAGGGGCGGGCGGTCCACGGCTTAATCCTCAATCTGGCTTTGGGGCGGATGCTGGCTGCGCCAAATCTACGCGATCCATTTTATGGGCTGCTATTGCATATATTGGAATTCCATTTTACCGTCCTGATAACGACCGCAAATGATAGCGGTAACAAGGGGGGGAACGATGGGGATCAGCTCCAAGCAACGTATGTTCAGCGGCTGCGAAACGGCCATTGCAATTTTGACAGCTTTTGTTGTGCCAGCGCTGGCACAGGCCCAGACCGCACCCCTTGCGCCGGCCGCGAGCGACAGCACGGTGGCCGAAGTGGTGGTGACCGGCTCGCGTCTGTCGGCCCGCGGCTTCAAGGCACCGACGCCTGTCACCGTTATTGGGGCCGAGGAGATCGGCCTGTCAGGCACCCAAAACGTAGAGACCTTGCTGAACGACACGCCGCAATTCCTCGGCTCGCAGAACAACGGCCCGACCGCAAACACGGTGCCGGGCGGGACCGCCACTCTGAATTTGCGCGGGTTCGGCGCGCAGCGGAACCTGGTCCTGGTCAACGGCCGCCGCTTCACGCTGACCGGGCCCGACCAGACTACCGACATCAACACCGTGCCAGCCGCCCTGATCAAACGCGTCGAGACCGTCACTGGCGGCTCCTCGGCGGTCTATGGGTCCGATGCGATCACCGGCGTGGTCAACTTCATCATGAAGGACGACTTCCAAGGTGTGGAGCTGACCGCCGAGGCGCGCGCCGACACCCACACCAAAACCAAGACCTACACGGCCGACCTGACCTTCGGCGGCAACTTCGCCGATGGGCGCGGCAATGTCGTCGTCGCCCTCAACTATCTTGACCGGGGCGGCTACACCCGCGGCGATCGTGGCGGCTGGGCCACGCCCAGCATGGCTGACGGCTGCGTCACGGCCGCCTCCTACAGCAGCACCCGTCCCGGTACGCCGCTCGCAGTGCCGGCCGGACAGACCTGCCTTGGCGCGGGCGGCCGGCCTGGCCTGATCTTCGGCGGCAGCGGCACCATTCCCAATGGTCGCTTCGCCAACATCCCTTCCGTGGGATCGTCGGCGTCCAACCCGGCTCTGGATGCGGCGCTGGTTGCGGCGGGCCTGGGCGGTATCGGAGCGCGCGGCTTTACCTTCGACAACGCCGGCAAGGTCGTCCGGCCGGCGGTGACGCCAGGCGATGACTATGACCTGGGGCCGGCGGCCTATCTGGTCATTCCCCAGCGCCGCTGGATGGCTAACCTTGCTGGCCATTACGAGTTCAACAGCCGGATGACCGGCTATGCCGAAGCTCACTACAGCAACAACCGCGTCTCGATGCAGCTTCCGCCCAGCGGCGTTGGCGGCAACTTCCTGATTAACACCAACAACCCTTATCTGACGCCGCAGATGCAAGAGGTCATGCGCCAGCTTGATCTGCGCGAGGTCGGCACGGTGCGGGTCACCAACGGCTCTTCGTCGCTGACCACCACGGCCGGCGACGGTCTCGCGGTGCTCAACATCAATCGTCGCCTGCCCGATGTTGGTAATCGCACCAACACCACCGATCGCTCGGCCTTCCGGTCGGCGCTGGGGCTGCGGGGAGATCTGGGCAGCGTTTCCAGCAGCGTTCTGAGAAACCTCAAGTACGACGCCTACTACACCTACACCCGGACCACCGACACCAGCATCTCCGGCGGCGCGGCCTCGCTCAGCAAGTTCCAGGGCGGTCTGCTGGCGGTGGGCGGCGCCGCGCCCGTGCTGAACATCTTCGGCGCGAACCTTTCGCCGGCCGGCGCCAATTCGATCGCTGTGTCATCGACCAACTACACTGAATCCACCCAGCAGGTCCTGGCGGCCAGCTTGGCGGGCGAGCTGTTCGACACCTGGGCCGGACCTATCGACTTCAGTACTGGGGCCGAATACCGCAAAGCTTCCGCGCGCTTTGTTCCGGACAGCTTCCTGGCCTCGGGCGATGTTTCTGGCTTCAACGCCGCGCTGCCCACCAAGGGCTCGGAGTCGGTCAAGGAGATCTACGGCGAGGTGCGCGTGCCGCTCTTGCAAGACTCCGCCCTGGGCAAGCGCGCCAGCGCCAACGGGGCTTTCCGATACTCCGACTATGATCTGGCGGGCGTCGGCGGGGTCTGGACCTATTCGGCGGGCGGGGAGTACGCGCCGATCTCCGACGTGACCTTCCGAGGCCAGTTCCAGCACGCCATTCGCGCGCCTAATGTCGGCGAGCTGTTTGGCGGCAACACCACCAGCGGCCCCTCGGCCGTTGATCCCTGCTCGAGCCGGCAGCCAACGGCTCAGCAAACCGCCGCGGTGCGCGCGGTCTGTGTCGCCACAGGCGTGCCCGCCGCGGCGGTGTTCACCCTGGCGGTGCAGCCCAACACCTTCATCAACCAGGTCTCCGGCGGCAATCCAAACGTCGGCCCCGAAAAGTCCGACACCACCACGTTCGGCGTCGTTGTGCAGCCGCGCTTCCTGCCGGGCCTGGCCTTTAGCGTCGACTATTTCAGGATCAATCTCGACGGCGCCATCGCTCCGCTGGGCGGCGGCATTGCCAATACGCTGAGCCTTTGCTACAACTCGGTGCAGGATGCCAATAGCGTCTTCTGCAAGGCCATCACGCGCGATCCGCTGACTGGCCAGATCGCCGCGCCAGGTTATGTGACCACGACCAATGGTAACACCGGCGGCCTCAAGACCTCCGGGGTGGACTTCGACGGCAGTTATCGGTTCACGCTCGGGTGGGGGCCGTTTGGCGAGAGCCGGTTCGATATCGGCAGCAACCTTACCTATACCGACGAGTTCACCGCCACGCCGGTGCAAGCCTTGCCGAGCAACAAGAACTACTGCGTGGGCGCGTTCGGACCGACTTGCGGCCAGCCGATACCGCGCTGGAAGGGCGTAACGCGGATCACCTGGCGGTCGGGGCCTGCGACGCTCAGCCTGCGCCATCGCTATATCGGCGAGACCACGGTCGATACCTATCTGCTGCCCAAGCGCCGTGGTGATGCGTTCCCGGACAAGGCCACGTTGACTACCCCGGTGATCAAGGCGCAGAGCTATTTCGATCTCACCGGCGCCTATGAGGTGACCAAGGATCTGTCTCTGACCGCCGGCGTGCGAAACCTGTTCGACAAGGACCCGCCGATCGTCGGCTCCTCGGCGCCGTCCAACAACACCTTCTCGGCGACTTATGACGTCGAAGGACGCGTAGTCTATGCCAGCGTGACCGCGCGGTTCTAGCCGACAGGCGGATGGGCGGCCGTTCAGCTGCCGCTTGTCCGAAAGACCTCCTCCTCTGGGCCGGCGCTAAGCGCCGGCCTTCTTTTATTCACGCTGAGTGATGAATGCGCGAAGGCGGCAGCTTAAGCTTGAACGCCCTCAATGGGACGAAAGCCGTCTTTGCCGGTCGTTAGGCTAACGTCCAGTTCCTGGAGCCAGGCCAGAGTCCGCTTATGGCGCGAAACGGTAGCGCGCTCATTTTATTCGTGCCGAAGCAACTCCTAGGCGGGAATCCGCCAAACCGACGAACAGCAGCCATCGTCCTTCGAATGCGACGAGGCCTTGGGCGAAGACCACGTTGCCGACTTGGCCTGCCGCTTCCTCGGCCTGAATCGAAATGAGCGGTCGGTCGGCGCGGGCCATCAGAATCAGCGGGTCTTGGCGATCGAACCGCATGATGGCCGGCTGATAAGCGAAAGGCGGCAGTGTCTCGTCGCCGGCCACCAAGTGATTGGCGCCATTGTAGATCAGCACCGCGCCGGCGGGCGTCAGGACGGCTGGCGGACCCGCCTCGACAAGCAGGCTGTCGAAGCCGTATCGACGCGGACCGGCCAGGGGGCACAGGGCTTTCACGCCCGTCACGCGGTCGAGCGACCAATTGCCCATCGGGCCGCGCTGGGCCGGGTCCCAGGTCAGGTATTTGTCCGGCGCGGCGTCGGTCTCGACCGGGGTCCAGCGGATCAGGTCGTCGGACGTCGCCGCGTAGATCGAGCCTTCGCCCCAGTACATCCAGTAGCGGCCGTCGACCTTGGCGGCCACGAGACGGTCGTCGCGCAGCTCTGTCAGGATGGCGCCGGCCTTGGTGGCGTCGCGGGCATAGGCGCCGCCCGCGAAGGCGGGGCCGTGCTTGGTCCAGGTCCGCAGGTCGGGCGAAGTGGCGACGAACAGGCAGCCGGCCTTGCCGTCGAAAGCGGTGTATGTGCAGACGAAGCCGCCGTCCGGGCTCTCGACCACGCGCGGGTCCTCCAGGCCGCCCGGCCACTCCCAGGCCTGCCAGCGATCCTCGTCGGGGTAGAGCACCGGCTCGGGCTCAAGCGTGAAGGTCACGCCGTCGGCGCTGGTCGCCAGGCCGATGCGCGAGACGCCGGCATAGCGCCCGACCTGGTCCTCGGCGCGCACCAGCAGGCACACTCGACCCTCGTGGACGACCGCGGCGGCGTTGAAGACGTCCTTGGCGGCCCAGGCGACCCTGGTCTTCGAGACCGGGCACTCGAAGACGAGATTTGGGTCGGCCTGGAGAATGCGGCGCGGCGGGGTGAAGGGGCGGTCGAGACCCAGGAGGTCGCTGGAAGGGTTGGAGGTCATGCGGCGGACTCCAGGGTCTTGGCCATGAGCAATGCGCCCTCGAGCCCGGCATTGGCCAGGACGGGAGCGACGATGAAGTCGGGATCTCTGGTGACCGGACTGGCGCCATAGGCGCTCAGCGCCCGGCCGAAGGCCCAGCGGACGCGGTCGAGCAAGCCCGGGGCTGCGCCCACCCCGCCGCCGATCACAATCCGGTGCGGCGCCCAGGCCAGGACCAGGGTCACGGCGACCTGGGCGACATAGTCGGCGACAAGGGCGGCGATCTCAGGACGGTCCGCCAACTGCGCGCCCGCCAGCCGCGCGGCCACGGCCGGACCGGCGGCCAGGCCCTCGGCGCAGTCGGCGTGAAACGGGCAGCGACTGGCGAAGGCGTCATCGGCCGGCCGCACCAGGCGGATATGGCCGAGCTCGGGGTGCAACGCCCCCTTCAGCGTGCCGGCGCTGGTGGCCAGTCCCGCGCCGATGCCCGTGCCAACGGTCAGGTAGGCCAGGCTGGGCAGGCCGCGGCCCGCGCCGAGCTTAAGTTCCGCCAGCGCCGCGGCGTTGACGTCGGTGTCGACGAGAGCGGGGGCGCCAAGTTGCGTGGCCAGCGCCAGGCGCAGGTTCGAGCCGGTCCAGCCGGGCTTGGCGGTCGCCAGCATCCGGCCATGGTCGGGCTGGTCTGGATCAACCACCAGAGGCCCGAAGGCGGCCAGGCCAATGGCGGTGATCGGGTGGTCTTGAGCAAAGGCGACGATGGCGTCGGCAGCCGCCTCAGGCGCGCCGGTCGCCCAGCGCGTCTCGGCCAGCACGGCGTCGTCGTCGCCGACCAGCCGGGCGAGGATCTTCGTGCCTCCGGTTTCGACGGCCAGGCGCATCACGACACGTCCAGTGGATCGGGCCGCGCGGGGCGCGAGGCGATGGTGATGCGCTCGCCGCTGGCGGCCGACTGCTGCAAGCCCAAGAGCACCTCCAGAACGTGAAACGCCAGGGCGCCGCTGGCGCGTGGCGGCTGGCCGGCCTCCAGGCGCCGGGCCATGTCGATGAGACCAAGCCCTCGCAGGTCGCCAAACCGCGCGGCCGTCTCTGGCCCCGCGGCCGCGCCCGTCAGGGGATCGATCCCGGCCTCCAGGGCGGCGACCGCGGCGCGGAGGCTCTCGGCGCTATAGGGGCGCGGCGTGGGCGCCTCGCCGATCCACCGCCAGTCGCCGCCGTCCAGCCCAAGGCGCGGCGCGCCGCCGAACTGGTTGGGGTCGGGGACCTGCACGGAACCCAGGTCGCCGTGCAGCTCGATCGGAGGGCGGCGGCTGGGCCCGATGTCCCACGACATCGACAGCGACACGGTCGCGCCGCTAGCGAAGCCCAATGCCCCTTGAACCGTTGTGAAGACTTTGACGGCGAAGTCGCCGTTCGGCCCCGCCCGGGTCGCGCGGGGTTTCGCGCCGATCGCGGCGACTTCGGCAACCGGCCCGAGCAGATTGACCAGCTGGGTGAGATAGTAGGGGCCGACATCCAGCAGCGGCCCGCCGCCCTCGGCGAAGAAGGCGGCCGGGCGCGGATGCCAAGACTCCATGCCACGCGTTCCGAAGGCGACCGATCCGCTGACGACAGCGCCGATCGCGCCGGCGTCGACCAGGCTCCTGGCGGCCTGGGCGCCGGTTCCCAGGAAGGTGTCGGGCGCGCAGCCGACCCACAGGCCGTGCGCGGCGGCCAGGTCCAGCAGATCGCGAGCGTCGGACAGCGTCGTGGCCAGGGGCTTTTCGCAATAGAGATGTTTGCCCGCCGCCAGGACACGCCGGCCTATCTCGTGGCGGGTCGCCGGCGGGGCCAGGTTGACGACGATCTGGACGGCGCGATCGGCCAGCATGGCGTCGAGCGAGGTCGCCTCGCCCCCGTAGCGGCGGGCCTGGGCCCGCGCCGTGGTCATGCCCTGGCTGGTCAAGGCGCGCAGCTCGAGATCGGAGCTCCTGGCGATGGAGCCCAGATAGGCATGGCTGACCATGCCCGCGCCGACGACGCCGATACCGGTGCTCATTCGGCGATGGCCTGGGGCGGGGTCATGCGGCGGCCCTTCAGCTCGACGAGGATTTGGGCGTGGCGCTGCGCATTGAGCGTATAGAGCAGGCACGTGGCCGCCGAAGCCAAGGCGAGCGCGCCGGCCCCCAGGCCATAGATCGCTCCGACCCAGCGGATGGCGCTGGCCGTCGGGACAGCGCCGCTTGCGGCATTGAAGCCGACCAGGTCCAGGCCCACGCCGGCCATCAAGGCGCCGAGCGCGGCGGCGGCCTTGCTGGCGAAGGCCCAGCCGGCGAAGTAGAGACCTTCGCGGCGGGCCCCGAACAGGTGCTCGTGCTCGTCGGTGGCGTCGGCCATCATCGAGGCGAAGGCGATCGCCGCGGTCGCCATCAGCCCGCCGCCGCAGAACACCGCGCCGGCCAGCACGCCAACCAGGGATGCGCCCTCAAGGGGAAGCAGGCCCAGCAGCCGCAGGGTGGCCGGAACCGAGAACGCCGCGCCAAAACCGACCAGGCCCAAGAGCAGGACCGTCCGCTTCTCCAGGAGCTTCAGAAGCGGCCCAGCCAGCGGCGCGCCGACCAGCAGGCCGCCGAACAGGGCCAGGGTGACCATCTGCGTCTGCTGAGGCTTCAGTCGCCAGAAATAGGTGTTGGCGTGCAGGCCCAGGGTCGCGTGCAGGCCAAGGGCGCTGAACAGTAGCACCGCGCCGATGAACAGGACCCGGAAGGACCGGTTGGCGAAGATCTCGCGCAAGCCCTTGAAGAGCTCAGGCAGGGCAGGGGCGGGCGCTGCGGGCGGCGGGTGCTGGCGCTCGCGGGTCACGGCGACGGCGCGCATGGCGATCGCGCCGCCCAGGCCGCCGACGAGGGCGATGGCCAGGCCAAAGCCCGGATAGGCCGACCGCCGCGCCAGGCCCTCGGGGCCGCCGAAGAAGACGCCAAAGCCCAGCAAGACGGCCAGCAGCCCTCCAACCATGGCGGCGGCCCAGCGCCAGGCCGCGATCGAGGACCGCTCGCCATAGTCTTCGGTAAGCTCGGCGCCGACGGCGTTGTAGGGCAGCAGAAACAGCGAGATCGACACCCGTAGGCCAATCGAAAGCACGGTGATCCAGCTGACGAGGGCCACGCCGGTCAGGGCCGCGGGCAAGGAGAAGATTAGCGCCAGGAAGAGGGCCGTGGCCGGCGCGCCGACCAGCAGGAAGGGCAGGCGCCGGCCCAGGCGCGAGCGCCAGCCGTCCGAGAGGGAGCCGATGAGCGGATCGACCGCCGCGTCGACGACCAGTCCGGCCGCCACGGCCATGCCGGCCAGGCTCGCGGGCGCGCCGCAGACGGTCGTGGCGTAGAAAAAGAAGAAGATGCTCACCGCCTGGTTGGCGACGCCGTCCAGCAGGCCGCCGGCCGCATAGGCCAGCTTTACGCCCAGGCTCAGCGGCCGAGCCTTTGCTGCTTCCACGCTCATGGCGCGCCTCCCCGGAGGTTGTTGTGTTCTTGCCCCGAGGTTTAGCAGCTTCATCTCCGATCTCAACAAAAAGAATGTACGTTTCGTAAGTGATGCGCTAAGGCTCCTGGCGAGGCGGCGTCAGACCGCCTTTCCAAGGGAGGGATTCCATGACGGGTAAAGCTTTGGCCGCCGTCCTGCTGAACGGCGCCGCGCTGGCGGCCTTCGCCGGGTCGGCTCTGGCGCAGTCTTCGGCGGCCGGACCTGCGGCGCAAGTGTCTCAGGTCGAAGAGATCATCGTCACCGCCAATAAGCGCGAGGAGCGCTTGCAGGACGTGCCGGTGTCGGTCTCGGTCGTCTCCGGCGACCAGGTCACCAAGCAGAACGTCGTCGAGGTCACCGATCTGACCAAATCGGTTCCGTCGCTGAACTCGGCCGGTCCGTTCGGCGCGCTCAGCATCCGCGGTGTCGGCTCGGTCTCCTTCGCCCGCTCGGCCGAAGGTTCGGTCGGCGTGGTCGTCGACGGGGTGGCTCTGGCCAATACCTCGACCAACCCGCCCCAGATGTTCGACATCGCGCGCGTCGAGGTGCTGGAAGGCCCGCAAGGGACGCTCTTTGGCCGCAACACCTCGGCCGGCGTTGTCAACATCACCACGGTCGCGCCCGATCCGACCCGCTTCGCCGCGATCGGCCACGCCGACATCGGCACGCGCGACAGCTATACGGCCCGGGGCGTGGTCAACCTGCCGCTGGCCTCGAACGCGGCCCTGCGGGTCTCGGGCTCGCTGAGCCAGGCGCCGCGCATGCAGCACAACCTCTATGACGACAGCTGGCTGGAGACCAAGGGCAAGAGCCTGCGCGGCCGCCTGCTGTGGGAGCCGGCCGAGCCCGTCACCGTCAACCTGATCGCCGACTACACCAAGTTCCGCCGCGAAGGCGGCGTCCCCTGGAGCGTCTACCAGTCGACCGCCGGCAGCCCGCTGACCACGCGCCTGACCGGCTGCGGCGTCGCGATCGGACCGGAAAACCAGGACGGCTGCATCGACGGCGGCAACGACCAGACCACGGTCTCGAAAGGCGTCTCGGGGCAGATCGACTATCGGGCGGGCGACTACACCCTGACCTCGATCACCGCCGTCCGCAAATTCCACTCCCGGCAGGACGGCAGCGACGTCGACAGCGTTCCGGTCAACCGCCTGAACGTCAATCAGTCGCCCATGGCGATCCGCAACGTCAGCCAGGAGCTGCGCCTGACGTCTCCGACGGGGAAGTTCGTCGACTACGTGCTGGGCCTTTACTACTTCGACAGCGACCTGGACGGGACCAACACCCAGCGGGGCCAGATCCAGGCCGACTTCGGCATCCCGTTCTTCATCGGCCAGGTTCAGGCCACCACGGCCTCGACCAAGAGCTATGCGGCGTTCGGCAACGCCACGGTCAACGTGACCCCGTCGCTGCGGCTGCTGCTGGGCGCGCGCTATGGCAGCGAACACGTCAAGGCCCTGACCACCGGCCGCCTGGCCGACCAGGCCGTGGCCCCGATCCTCAGCATCGCCACCATCCGCGGCGACGTGAAGGACGACTACTTCGCCTATCGCCTGGGCGCGCAGTACGACCTGACGGCCGACGTCATGGCCTACGCGACCTATACCAAGGGCTATAAGGGCCCGTCGGTGAACGACCAGACCGGCACTGGGGCCGCGCCGGTCATCGTCCGGCCCGAGATCCCGCACGCGACCGAAATAGGCCTGAAGGCCAATCTGCTCGATCGCCGCGTGACGGCCAGCGTCGCGGTGTTCGACAACCGGATCGACGACTTCCAGGCCCAGTTCTACCTGGCGAGCGCCAGCGCCTTCGTGTTCGGCAACGCGCCTAAGCTGACGACCAAGGGCGTCTCGGCCAATCTCATCGGCCGTCCAGCGTCGGGGCTGACCGTCAATGTTGGCGCGCTCTACAATGACGCCAAGTACGGCGCCGGCTACCAGGTCCCCTGCGCTCAGGGCCAGACAGCGGCCCAAGGCTGCATCACCTTGCCCTCGGGCGCGAAGGTCGACGACGCCGGGGGCAATCCGCTCATCGGCGCGCCCAAGTGGAAGCTGACCGGCTTCACCGAGTACGAGCACGCGGTGTGGGGCGGCTGGCAGGGCTTCGTCCAGGCCGACGTCGCCTACACCTCAAAGATCACCTTCGACGCCGCCTATAGCCCCCAGAACAGCAATGAGGCCGCCGCCATTTTCGGCGCGCGCCTGGGCGCCCGCACCCCCGATGGGCGGCTTGGCGTGTCTGTCTATGCCCGCAACCTGTTCGACACCTTCCGCCCGACCATCCGGTTCGCCACGCCGACCGCCAGCTCGCAGCGCGACCCGCTGTCGTTCTCGCAGATCAGCGGCCCGGAATCGCGGCGGACCGTCGGGGTGTCTCTGGACGCCAAGTTCTAACCTCGCGCCTGGAGCCGCGGCCGCCTCCTGGGCCGCGGCTCCTCTTTTCGCCGGAGACCCCATGGATCCCCGCCTCACCATCGCGCCCTCGGTCTCGCCGGAAGCCGCCGCTGTTCTCGGCGTGATCGGTCAGGCGATCGCCGCCATGCCGGAGCGCAAGCCGCCTGAGACCCTGGCGGACTTCGACGCCGCGCGCGCCCGGGGAGAGGCCTTCGCCGCCCAGGTCAGCGCTGGACCCCTGCAGGCGCTCGCCCCCGAGCTGGAGGATTGGAGCGCGAACGGCACGCCGGTTCTGACGGTGCGGCCGGCGACCCTGCAGGCGGACCGCGCGCCTGTGGTCTACATCCACGGCGGGGGCTTTGTCGGCGGCTCGGCCCGCGCCAACCTGCTCACCGCTGCCATGGCCGCCCACACGAGCGGCCGCATGGTGCACTCCATCGACTACACTCTGGCGCCGCGCGCTCGCTGGCGAGACATCC
>JAYRLX010000233.1:0-6087 GCA_041905125.1 Caulobacter sp.
TACAACGTCAATGGCGGCTCGATCGCCATCGGCCACCCGTTCGGCATGACCGGCGCCCGCTGCGCCGGCCACCTCCTGATGGAAGGCAAGCGCCGCAAGGCCAAGCTCGGTGTCGTCACCATGTGCATCGGCGGGGGCATGGGGGCCGCCGGTCTTTTCGAAATCTTCTGATCTAGAACGGCGCGATAAAGCTCCGATCAAGAAGGCCGGGAACCGTGAAGGCGGTTTCCGGCCTTTGTTGTTGTCGTCTCAACAACAACGGATCCGACCGCCATGGCCGCCAAGGCCTTCTTCGCCGTCGCCCTTCTGGTCGCCGCCGCCATAGGACTGGCGCTGCCGACTCCGGGCGCGAGCCACGAACCCCAAGCCACCCGCTCGTCGTTCCAGACGATCCCGATCGACTGAGCGCATAGAAAAAGGGCTCCCCGGTTTCCCGGAGAGCCCTCGGCAGTTACCGACCTAAACCTTAGAACTCTTCCCAGTCCTCGGACACGGCCACCGCCGCCGATCCCGAGCTGCGGCCCGGACGGGCCGCGGGTCGCGGTGCGGGACGGGGCGCGGAGGGCGCCGGGGCGGCGGCGGCCTTGGGCGCGGCGGCCGAAGGCGGCGCGGCCATGGCGGCGCCTGGGGCGACGCGGAAGCGGGCGACCATCTCGCTCAGCGAACGAGCCTCGCCTTTCAGCGAATGGGTGGCGGCCGTGGCTTCCTCGACCATGGCGGCGTTCTGCTGGACGACCTGGTCCATCTGGTTCACCGCCGTATTGACCTCGTTCAGGCCCGTGGCCTGCTCGGCGGCCGAGGCGGCGATCTCGGTGACCAGGGCGTCGATGGTGGCGACCTGATCGACGATCCGCTGCAGCGCCTCGCCCGTCTGGCCGACCAGGTCCACGCCGGCCTCGACCTGATTGGTGGAGGTCGAGATCAGGGCCTTGATCTCCTTGGCGGCCTCGGCCGAGCGTTGGGCCAGGGCCCGAACTTCCTGGGCGACCACCGCGAAGCCCTTGCCGGCCTCGCCCGCCCGGGCGGCTTCGACGCCGGCGTTCAGGGCCAGCAGGTTGGTCTGGAAGGCGATCTCGTCGATCACGCCGATGATCTGGCTGATCTGAGTGGACGAGGTCTCGATCTCGCTCATGGCCGAGACGGCCTGGCTGACGATCGAGCCCGAACGCTCGGCGTCGGTGCGCGCGGTGGCGACCACTTGCGAGGCCTCCTTGGCGCCCGAGGCGGTCTTGCGAACCGTGGCGGTGATCTCGTCGAGCGCGGCGGCGGTCTCTTCCAGGCTGGCCGCCTGTTGTTCCGTGCGACGCGACAGGTTGTCCGAGGCGTCGGCGATCTCGTCGGCGCCGCTGTTGACGCCGCTGGTGGCGCGGCCGATCGCCTGGATGGCTTCCTGCATCCGGTCGGCGGCGGCGTTGAAGTTGGTCTTCAGGCTCTCGGTCTTCGGCGCGAACGGCACGACGATCCGATGGGTCAGGTCGCCCGAGGCCATGTGGTCCAGGGCTTCGTTCAGGGCGGTGATCGCCTGGGCGTCCTCGCGGGCCGAAGCGGCCTTCTCGGCCTCGTTGGCCGAGCGCTCGCTTTCGGCGGCCTGGCGCTCTTCGGCGGCGGCCTGCTCGATGCGGATCTTCTCGATCGCGGCGTCCTTGAAGTAGACGACCGCGCTGGCCATGTCGCCGATCTCGTCCTTGCGGCCCATGGCCGGGACTTCGACGCTGTTGTCGCCGGCGGCCAGGCGGCGCATGGCGTTGGTCATGGCGGCGACGGGGCGGGCGATGGCGCCGGTCAGCAGCAGGCCGCCCGCGATGGCGATGCCGGCCGTGATCAGGATGCCGACGGCCAGGACGAGGGTCGACTGCAGCGAGGCCTTCTTCTGCGCGGCGGCTTCGGTGGCCAGATCTTCCTCGGCGTGCTTGCTGATGGCCTCGATAGCGTCCTCGACCGGCGTCACGGCCTGGTCGGCGACACCGTCGTGCTTGACGAGGTCGATGGCCTGGGCGCGGGTCGCCGGGTCGGCGCCCAGTTGCTCGCCCGGCTCGATCGCCAGCTTGCGGTAGTTGGCGTAGGCGGCGTCGACGGCGGCGATGCGCGCCAGATCATCGGCGTTGCCGTCGGCCAGCGTCTTCAGCTTGTCCAGCGCCTTCAGGAACTTCGGCTTGTGGGCCTCCTCCAGGCGCTTGACGTAATAGGGGTCGGCCGAGAGCAGGAAGCCGCGCAGCGAGTTCTCCTGGCGGGTCAGGCGGAACGCCGCCGTATCGGCCGCGCGCAGCATCTCATAGGCCCGCTCGGTCCGCTCGACGGAGTGACCCAGATTGACCTTGTTGACGTACAGGGCGACGCCCATCGCCATGATCGTCGCCAGCATGACGGCGAACACCGCCATCAGCTTCTGGGGAATCTTCAGATTGCCGAAGGACACCGCGCGAACTCCTCGTCCATGGAACGACGGCCGCTCAAAGCTCGGCGGCGCACGCTTGCGCCGTCGCCTAATAATCGACCGTAGAGCTCAAAAATTGCGCAGGTACGGTTGCGGAGGCATTAACCCTGACCGTGGCGCAATGTCGCACGAACAGGGTCAATACCCGTTTTAGGTCAATGGGCTTCGTCCCAGTTGAGCGCGGCGCGGACCTCGACCGTGAGCGGCACGGACAGGGCGACCGCCGGCTCCGCCGCTTTTTCCATCACGCGCGCGATCACCTGGCGCGCGGCTTCGGCCTCGGCTTCCGGCGCCTCGAAGACCAGTTCGTCGTGCACCTGCAGCAGCATGCGGGTCGAGAGACCGGCCTCTTTCAGCGCCGCCGGCATGCGGATCATCGCCCGGCGCATGACGTCGGCCGCCGCGCCCTGGATCGGGGCGTTGATGGCGGCGCGCTCGGCGAACTGCCGCTGGCCGACCGACTTGGCCTGGATCTCCGGAATGTTGATCTTCCGGCCGAAGATGGTCGTGACGTAGCCGTGCTCGCGCACGAAGGCCTTGGTCGCGTCCATATAGGCCTGGATGCCCGGGAAGCGCTCGAAATAGGTCTTGATGTACGCGCCCGCCTCGCCCTGCGGGATGCCCAGCTGGTTGGCGAGACCGAAGGCGCTGATGCCGTAGACAATGCCGAAGTTGATGGCCTTGGCGCGGCGACGGATCATCGGGTCCATGCCCTCGATCGGCGTGTCGAACATCTCCGAGGCCGTCATGGCGTGGATGTCGAGGCCTTCCTGGAAAGCCTTCTTCAGCTGCGGGATGTCGCCGATGTGGGCCAGCAGGCGCAACTCGATCTGGCTGTAGTCGGCGCTGATCAGCACCTTGCCCGGCTCCGCCACGAAGGCCTTGCGGATCTTGCGGCCTTCCTCGGTGCGGACCGGGATGTTCTGCAGGTTGGGATCGGACGAGGACAGCCGCCCCGTCGTGGTGGCCGCCAGGGCGTAGGAGGTGTGCACCCGGCCCGTCCGCTCGGCGATCGCCGCGACCAGGTTCTCGGTGTAGGTGCCCTTCAGTTTCGACAGCTGGCGCCAGTCGAGCAGCACGCGCGGCAATTCATGTTCGAGCGCCAGGCTCTCCAGCACGTCGCTGTCGGTGGACCACTGGCCCGTGGCGGTCTTCTTGCCGCCCTTCATGTTCATCTCGCCAAACAGCACGTCGCCGATCTGCTTGGGGCTGCCCAGGTTGAACGGCCGGCCCACCAGTTCGGTGGCGCGCGCCTCGAACTCGGCCATGCGCAGCGAGAACTCGTTGGAGAGGCGGCGCAGGGCTTCCGGATCGACCTTGATTCCGTCGTTCTCCATCGCCGCCAGCACCGCCGGCATCGGACGCTCCAGGGTCTCGTACACCGTCAGCAGCCCCTCGCGCGCCAGGCGCGGTTTCAGGGTCTCGTAGAGGCGCAGGGTGACGTCGGCGTCCTCGGCGGCGTAGGCCGTCGCTTCAGCCAAAGCGACGTGCTTGAAGCTGATCTGCGCCTTGCCGGTCCCCGCCACCTGCTTGAACGGGATCGGCTTGTGGCCCAGCCACAGCTCCGACAGCTCGTCCATGCCATGGCCGTGCAGACCCGCCTCCAGCACGTAGCTGATCAGCATGGTGTCCTCGATCGGCGACACCTGGATCCCATGCCGGGCCAGGACGGCGATGTCGTACTTGGCGTTCTGGGCCACCTTCAGCACCGCCGGGTCTTCCAGCAGCGGCTTCAGGGTGGCGATCACCTCGGCCAGCGGGATCTGCACGAGGTCGGCGGCGGCCTCCAGGGCCAGGCCGTCCTTCTCGCAGTGGCCGACGGGGATGTAGCAGGCCTCGCCCGGCGCGATGGCCAGCGAGACGCCGCACAGGCCGGCGGTGGCCGAGGACAGGGCGTCGGTCTCGGTGTCGAACGCCACCACGCCCTTGGCCGTCGCCTTCTCGACCCAGGCCTTCAGGGTGTCGAGGTCGCGGACGCAGGCATAGGCCGCGTGGTCGATCGTGACCGGCTCGGCGACGGGCTGGGCGGCGGCGCGGGCGGCCGCCCCCAGGTAGGAGACGGTCGAGACCGGAGCTTTCGGCGTCGCGGCGGGACGGTCGAGCGTCCCGGGAACGGCCGCGGCCGAGCCGTCGCCGACGCGACGGGCTAGGGTGCGGAACTCCATCTGGTCCAGGAAGGCGGCCAGGACGTCCTTGTCCGGCTCGCGCACCTTCAGGTCGTCTAGCGGCTCGGGCAGTGGGGTGTCGCAGTCCAGCTTCACCAGCGCCCGCGACAGGCGGATCTGGTCGGCGAAGTTGATCAGGGTCTCGCGGCGCTTGGGCTGCTTGATCTCGCCGGCGCGGGCCAGCAGCGTGTCGAGGTCACCGAACTCCGTAATCAGCTGGGCGGCGGTCTTGATGCCGATGCCGGGGGCGCCGGGGACGTTGTCGACGCTGTCGCCGCACAGGGCCTGAACGTCGACGACCTGCTCGGGATAGACGCCGAACTTCTCGAACACCTGGTCGCGCTCGATACGGACGTTCTTCATCGGGTCGTACATCGAGACGCCGTCGCCGACGAGCTGCATCAGGTCCTTGTCGGACGAGACGATCACCGCCTCGCCGCCGACGTCGCGGGCCTTGCAGGCATAGGCGGCGATCAGGTCGTCGGCCTCGTAGCCGGGCAGCTCGATGGCCGGCACGCCGAACGCCCGGGTGGCCTCGCGCACCAGCGGGAACTGCGGGATCAGGTCTTCCGGCGGCGGCGGACGGTGGGCCTTGTACTGATCGTACAGGGTGTTGCGGAACGTCTTCTCCGAATGGTCCCAGATCACCGCCAGGTGCGTGGGCGTGTCGCCCTGCATGTCGCGCAGCAGCTTCCACAGCATGTTGCAGAAGCCCTGCACCGCGCCGACGGGCAGGCCGTCGCTCTTTCGCGTCAGCGGCGGCAGGGCGTGATAGGCCCGGAACAGATAGGCCGAGCCGTCGACCAGGAAGAGCCGAACGGCGGGGCCGTCCTGGGTCAGGTGCGAGGCGGGCGGGGATTCGGAGACGACGTCGGTCATGGCGCGAACATAGGGGGACCAGCGGGCCTCGGAAACCCTCTGGCGGCGCGCGAAAAGCTGTCATAGGCTCGACCTAAGGTCGAGCTGCGCCATGAGCGCATCGACGAATGCGTGGGGGTTTACGTGCTGTCGCGTCCGCTTGTGCTTGGCCTGCTGATCAGCGGCCTGTCCGCATCCTCCGCCCTGGCGCTGGACGAGGGCGCCCAAACCGGCTGGCGGCCGCAGTTCACCGCCAGCGCCCCGGCGGACAAGATGAAGGCCGCCTTCCCGAAGGGGGCGACGACGAGCGGCAAGGCGGCGCTGGATTGCGTCGCCGCGCCCGGCGGAAAACTGGTCGACTGCAAGGTCGCCAAGGAGGAGCCCGCGGGCCAGGGCTTTGGCGCCGCGGCGCTGTCCGTCGTGGGCTATGAACGCATCAAGCCGAAGGACGACGCCGGCGCCTCCGTCGTGGGCCGGCCCGTGCGCACGTACTTCAGCTTCCTCGCCCCCGGCGACGCCAATCCGAACTGGCTGCGCAAGCCGACCGCCGAGGACATCGCCGGTGTCTTCCCCAAGAAGGCGCTGGAAGACGGCGTCGGCGGCAGGGCCGTGATCGGCTGCGACGTGACG
>JAYRLX010000234.1:0-2405 GCA_041905125.1 Caulobacter sp.
AACGGGGCGGCCGCCGCATAGCATTGTCCGGGGACGGCGTCCCGGTCCGCCGGGAGGGGGGTGAGCGGACCGGGACCAAGGCTGGGCGCTTCGGGGCGGTGGGGGAGATCCCCGAAGCCTTTCGCCATGACTGGTTGGTACGCCCTGCCTTCGAAGTTATCCAATCGATAGTTTTTTGATTTCCGATAGAGAGCGCCTATGTTGTGCCGATGCTGCCGACCCTGCGCCAACTGCAATATCTGAAGCTGTTGTCCGAGCACGGCTCGTTCAGCCGCGCCGCCGAGAATGCTCACGTCACCCAGCCGACCCTGTCGGCCGGCATCCAGGAGCTTGAGAAGATCCTGGGCGCGCCGGTGGTCGACCGCGCGCGCTCGGGCGTGATCCTGACCGCCGCCGGCCAGGAGGCCGTCCGCCGCGCCGAGGACATCCTCGCCAGGGCCGAGGACCTGGTGCAGGCCGCGCGCGGCGCCGGCCAGCCCCTGTCGGGCCGCTTCCGGCTGGGCGTGATCCCGACGGTGGCGCCCTATCTGCTGCCCCGCGCCCTGCCCGTCCTGCGCGATCGCTTTCCCAAGCTGAAGCTGTTCCTGCGCGAGGACCTGACCCAGCGGCTGATCGGCGCGCTGAAGTCGGGGGCGCTGGATGCGGCGCTGATCGCCCTGCCCTACGACATGTCCGGCCTGGACTGGGCCCATGTCGAGGACGACGAGCTGCTGGCCGCCGCCCCCGCCAACCATCCGATGGCCGCCTCGATCCGGGTCGATCCGGACAGCCTGCGCGGCGATGACCTGATCCTGCTTGAGGACGGCCACTGCCTGCGCGACCACGCCCTGGCCGCCTGCGGCCTGGAGCCGCCGAAAGGCGTCGGCGAGGAAGAGAGCTTCGCGGCGACGTCCCTGCCGACCCTGGTGCAGATGATCGGTTCGGGGCTGGGCGTATCGTTCCTGCCGGCCATGGCGGTCCAGGCGGGGCTGACCGACAAGGCCGCCGTCACCGTACGTCCGCTGGCGACCGAGCACCCCAGCCGCGAGATCGTGGTGGCCTGGCGTTCAGGCTCGAGCCGCTCGGTCGAGGGACGGCTGCTGGCCGAGACCCTGCGCGAAGCGGTCTAGGGTGGGATCTAGGGTCTAGCGCCCAGCTTGGCGCGGGCGGCGGCGTCGACGCGATCGACGCCCTTTAGCGTGTCGCCGGTCGCCTCCAGCATGGTGCTGAACACCTTGAGGTCGGCGGTGGTGATCTTGCGGACATTACGTTCGCGCGACCATTCCAGGCCGATCATCTGGCCCAGGCGACAAGCCTTGGGCAGCAGCGCGGGACGCTCGGCCGGCCCGCCCTTGGTCAGCAGCTTGCCGACGATCTCGTTCCAGTTCGGGCCGCCGGGCACGCACAGCGTCAGGTGATCGCAGGTCCCGGTCCAGAAGCGCTTGTACCAGCGCTCATGCTCGGGCGTGTCGTAGCGGGCGGGCGTCGGAACCATGCCCTGGCAGTCCGGACGGACATAGCTCTGCGCCTGGGCGCTTCCGGCGACCAGCACGGCGCTCGCCATGACAGCGATGGAGAGGCGCTTAGACCGCATGGGCGATCGGTCCGTCCGCGCGCCCTTCCACGAACTGGCGCACATAGGGGTTATCGGTGGTCTGCAGGTCGGCGGCCGGGCCGCGCCAGACGATCTTGCCGCCGTGCAGCATGGCGATCTCGTCGCCGATCGTCTGGGCCGAGGCCAGGTCGTGGGTGATGGAGACCGCGGTCGACCCCAGGCGGCGCACCTGATCGGAAATCAGCTCGTTGATCGCCGCCGCCGTGATCGGGTCGAGCCCGGTGGTCGGCTCGTCGAAGAACAGGATTTCGGGCCGCGCGACGACGGCGCGCGCCAGGCCGGCCCGCTTCTGCATCCCGCCCGACAGCTCCGACGGAAAGCGGTCGGCGACCGCCGGGTCCAGGCGCACCTGCTCCAGCGCCTCGATGGCCCGCGCCCGGGCCTCCTTGCGCGGCACGCCGTCGGCGTTCAGCAGGCGGAAGGCGACGTTCTCCCAGATGCTCAGGCTGTCGAACAGGGCCGCGCCCTGGAACAGCACGCCGATCCGGGAGAACAGCTTGCGGCGCTGGCTTTCCGACAGGCCGACGACGTTCTGCCCGTCCAGCTCGATCTGCCCTTCCTCGGGACGAAGCAGGCCGAGCGCGGTCTTGATCGTCACCGACTTGCCTTGCCCCGAGCCGCCGATGATCACCAGCGAGCGGCCAGGCGCCACCGACAGGTCCAGGCCATCCAGGACCGCCCGATCGCCAAAGCGCTTGGTGACGCCCTTCCAGGCCAGTTTCGGGGTCTCTGTCATGACATGTGGGTGAAGAAGGTGGTCAGGAGGTAGTCCGAGGCGAAGATCAGGATCGCCGAGGACACCACGGCGTGG
>JAYRLX010000234.1:2415-6077 GCA_041905125.1 Caulobacter sp.
TTTTTCTTGGGGGGTTCGTTGGGGGGACTGTGGTCTGCCCGCGGCTAATACCCGTCACGCCGCCCCCACCACGGCGTGGGTCGTGGCCCGGCCGACGCCGCGCGCGCCGCCCGAGGCGTTGTAGCCGTGATAGCAACCCATCAGCGCCACGATGAAGCCGAACACCGCGGCCTTGATCAGGCCGGACACGATGTCCCAGCTTTCGAGGAAGTCGATGGTGTTGCGGATATAGATGGTCGGGTTGAACTCCAGCACCCGCGTCGCCACCAGCCAGCCGCCCGCGACGCCGATCGTGTCGGCCACCGCGGTCAGCAGGGGCAGCATCAGCACGCCGGCCAGCAGGCGGGGGCCGACCAGGTAGCGGAAGGGATCGGTCGACAGGGTGCGCATGGCGTCGATCTGCTCGGTCGCGCGCATCGCGCCGATCTCGGCGGCGATGGCGGCCGAGACCCGGCCGGCCAGCATCAGGGCGGCCAGCACGGGGCCCAGCTCGCGCGTGATGCCCAGGGCCACGATCTGCGGCATCACCTGCTCGGCGTTGAAGCGGCCGCCGCCGGTGAAGATGTTCAGGGCCAGGGCCGCTCCGGTGAAGACGGCGGTCAGGCCGACGACGGGCAGAGAGAAGAAGCCGATCGCCATGAACTGGCGCAGCAGCTGGCCCGGAAACCAGGGCGGGCTCAGCGCCGCGGCCGTTCCGCGCGCGGCGAAGACGCCGACCGATCCGACCATGCGGACGGCGGCCAGGGTCGAGCGACCCAGCGCCTGGATGGGATTGACGGCGACCTTCCGGGCCGCCTCGCCCGCCGTCATGTCAGTAGCTCTCGGCCGGCTGCGAGGCCGACGGCGCGGGCGCGCTCGGGGCGCTCGAGCCGCCGCCCTGCGGACGGATCACCGAGCCGATCAGGCCGAAGATGTCCACGGCGCCCTGGGTGTTCTCGATCTCGCCGCCGGGCTTGAGGTCCTCAAGCGACGCGCCCGGCGCGATGGCGATGTGGGCGCCGCCCAGGAGGCCGTCGCTGGTGATCTTGGCCGTCGAGTCGGCGGGCAGCTTCACGGTCGGATCGATGCTGAGCTTGGCGATCGCCAGATAGGTCTTGGGCTCGAGGGTGACCTGCGAGACGGTGCCGACCTTGACGCCCGCCACGCTGACCGCCGCGCCCGGGGCCAGCGAGCCGGCCTCGCCGAACTTGGCGCTGATCTCGTAATTGCCGCGCTTGGTCGAGACGCCGCCCACGCTGAGGGAATAGGTCAGGAAGCCGCCGGCCAGAGCCAGGACCACCACGCCCATGGCCGTCTCGGCCCACTGTTCGCGCAACGCCATGTCTTATCCGTCCTCGAACGCCCCCGCCGCTTAGCGGCTCTTGGCGCTCTGCCCCTTTTGAAGTTGGTTGATCAGCACGTCGATGTTGCCGCCGGCGTTGTCGATCGTCGAGACGAAGTCCTGCTGCTGGGTGATGGCCAGCCAGACGCCCTTGAACTGCACGTCGACGACCTTCCAGGTCTGGCCGCCGCCCAGCACGCGCCAGGCGACCGGCAGCGGCTGGCTGATCTGGCCGCCCGAGATGGTGGTGTTGACGATCACGTCGCCGGGCTTGCGCACGACCGAGCCGGTGACCTTCAGGGTCTCGCCCTTATAGTCGTCGATGCGGTCCTGATAGACGTTCTCGGCATAGGTGCGGAACGCCGGCGCGAAGCGGGCGCGCTGGTCGGGCGTGATGGTGCGGGCGTACTTGCCCAGCACGAAGTTGGTGATGCGCGGCACATCGGCCAGCTCGTCCACCGCCTGGTGGAAGATCTGCTTCTTCTGGGTGTCGCTCATGCCCTTGTTGGCCAGCACCGAGATGACGCGCTGGGCCTTGGCCTGGACGAAGGCCTCGGCGCCCGGATCGCGGGCCTGGGCCATGGCCGGCGCGCCGATCGCGACGGCGCCGAAGAAAGCCAAAAGCGCGGCGTTGGCGCCGCGCCGGGTGGTGAACAGAGTCATGATCTTACCAATCGCTATGGATTTGGCGTCGCCGGCGGCGCGGATGCGTCAGGCGGCGGCGCGTCGAAATCGGGCAGGTCCTCGGCTTCGCCGGTGGCCTGCCGGATGAAGGCTTCACGGTATTGGCCATAGGCCGAACGGACCGTGACGTACGGGTCCGAGGAGTCCTTCAACGCATGGAAGGCCGGATCGGCCTGCGTGCGGACATCCACGATGGTGACGCCCAGGCGGGCCTTGCCGAAGTCGGTGCTGATCCCGCCGGCCACGGCGCCGACGGGGTCGGTCGCCATGTCCAGGGCGCGGCCGATGCCGTCGCGGACGTTCAGCGGACCCATCAGCGGCACGTAGATATAGGCCCCGGGGCCCGCGCCGTAGTAGCCGAAGGTCTGGCCGAAGTCGGAGTCGCGGCGCGGCAGGTGCATCTTCGACGCCACGTCGAACAGGCCCAGCACGCCGACCGTCGAATTGACGACGAAGCGGGTGGTCGAGCGCATCGCGCGCTTGGGCTTGCCCTGCAGCACCATGTTGATGACGGTGTTGGGCTCGCCGAGATTGTAGACGGCCGAGCTGACGCGGTCGCGGACCGGCTTGGGCGTCACGGCCATGTAGCCGTGGGCGATCGGCGCCAGCAGCACCTTGTCCAGACCCATGCCCAGCTTGAAGGCGCCGCGGTTGAAGCCTTCGAGCGGATCGTTGGCGGAGACGCTTCCGGCGGGAGCGGGCGCCTGGTGGGCGGCGTGAGCGGCCGGCGCGAGGGCCAGAAGGCCGGCGGCCACGGTCAGTCCGGCGGCGGTCATACGCCGGCCGGCCGCCTTGCGGCGCGCGCTCTGGTCCTGGTGGCTCAAGCTCATGCTCCTGCTTCTCACACGCGCCATGTATTCACGTCGTCTTCCGTATCAAGATTGAAGGCGACTATTTCGCTCGCGACCTGGTTTCCTCTAGGTCGATTAAGGCCCCACTGAGGCCGACAAGTCGCACTGGTTGCCCCTGGCGCGCCCTCGCGCCCAGATTTTAGGCCGGCTTTGCGACAGATGATTCGCGTTACGTTTTAGATATATCGAAAATAGCTCTTGATCCTCGGCGGTTTCGATATATCTGTAAATCCGATATAACGAAACGGAGTCGAAAAGACATGTTTGGACGACATCATCATCACCATCGCGGTCGCTGGGGCGGCCAAGGCGACGAGCATCACGGCCGTCACCCGTTCGGTTTCCACGGCGGCCATCCCGGTCGCGGGCATCCCATGCAGGGCCGGGGCGGTCGCATGGGCCGCTTCTTCGATCACGGCGACCTGCGCTTCGTGGTTCTCAAGCTGATCGCCGACAAGCCCAGCCACGGCTACGAGTTGATCAAGGCCATCGAGGCCGCGGCCGGCGGCGCCTACAGCCCCAGCCCGGGCGTGGTCTATCCGACCCTGACCCTGCTGGAAGAGATGGGCTACGTCACCGCCAGCGACGCCGGCGGCGGCAAGAAGCTCTATACGATCACGCCCGAGGGCGAGGCGTTCCTGGCCAGCAACGACGCGCCGGTCCGCTCGCTGTTCGAGCGCATGGCCGAGGCGGCGTCCGCCAGCGCGGCCTTCTCGCCGCAGATCCTGCGGGCTCGCGAGAACCTGAAGACGGCGCTGCGGCTCAAGCTGCACGGCGGCCAGCTGAGCGCCGAGCAGATCGCGGCG
>JAYRLX010000235.1:0-6059 GCA_041905125.1 Caulobacter sp.
CCAGCAGGGCGGCGGCGGGCGCCTCGTCCTCGCCCAGCACCAGCGGGTGTTTGGCCACGGCGAGCAGGCGCACGGGGTTCAGCGGTTCCTCGACGAGACGCGCGAAGTGCAAGGCGAGGATCGCCGAGCCGGCGGCGGCCAGCGGCGCGCCGGCCGAGCTGTCGGGGATCACGCCCCAGCGCTGCAGGCGGGTCATCACCCGGCGGGCCAGGGTCTGGTCGGGCGTGACGAGGGCGGCGGTCCGCCCCGGATCCTCCAGCGCTTCGCGCAAGAGAAGCGCGCAGGCGCCGGCGGCTTCCTCCTCCGCGCGGGCGGCGATGACGGAGAAGCCCGTCAGACCCTCGGCGATCGGGTCGAGGTCCGGGGCCTCGGCGCGCAGGGCGGCGATCTGGGCCAGCCAGTCGGCGGTGGCCTCGGCCGGGCGCAGAGCCTCGTTGACGATGCGGCGGCGCCAGCGACCTCGGCTGTCGGCGTCGGGGACCCAGGCGCGGACGTCGCCGCGCGCGACCCCGGCCCGGTCCAGCAGGCGCTTCATGGCGCCTTGGGGATGCTGCTCGCCTTGTGTCCCCTCGATCCGGGTCCAGGCGCTGTCGGCCAGATCCTCGTCGAGGCCGGGCAGCACCACGGCGCCCCTGGGCGCGGCGGCGACCACGCGCAGCAGGTCGGCGGTGGCGGGGGCGGTGCCGGTCGAGCCGGCGGCGACCAGCACCTCGGTCGGCGGGTTTTCGGACCACTGCTTCTCAAGCGCCCGCAACAGGCGCACCCGGCGCTCGGAGACGTCGATCAGGCCGAGGTCCTTCAGCCGCTCGGGCCAGGCGCGTAGCACGCTTTTGAGGAACCGCGCCGAGACTTGCCAGTGCTGGGCGAGGTCGCCTTCGGCCAGGCCGTCCAGCCAGGCCGCGAACTGGATCTCTTCGATCTGGCAGCTGTCGAGAAAGTCTGACAGGGCCTTAGCTAGTTCCAGCGCCTGGACCGGACCAGGTTTGAACGACAGCAGGCCCCCGTGATCGACCACCAGCCGCGCCAGCTCGAAGCGCCGGCGGCGCGAGGCGATGGCGGGCGGCAGGTCGATGGCGAGTTCGCCCGGCTCGAACGGCGGTTCGCCTTCGTCGAGGTCGCCGAGGGGACGGATCTGCGGCAGCAGCAGGGCGCGGCCGCCGCCGACCGCCAGGAAGGCGTCGGCCAGGGCGCGGGCGCCGCGGCGGGTGGGGGTCAGGACCGTGGCGCGGGGCAGGGCCTCCGGCCCCAGCGGCTCCAGGGCGTTCAGCAGGCCGCGCGCCAGGTCGTCGACGAATGGCCGGTGCGCGGGAATCGAGAACCAGCGCGGCCCCGGGCGCTCAAAGAAAGGGGCCTGGGCGCTCATTCTTGGGCGAGCCTCGCCTCGGCCGCCAGCTTGGCGTCGGGATCGCCGACGTGCATCCAGAGGCCATCTGGCGCGACGCCGTGGACGCGGCGGTCGGCGGCGAGGCGCTTCCAAAGCGGCAGCAGCGAGAACGGCCCATCGGGACCGTCGGCGGTGATCTGGGGCTTGCAGATATGCACGCCGACGTAGACCAGCGGCGCCATCTCGCCGGCGTCCTTGAAGCGGGCGACGCCGTCGTTCGCCAGGAACACGTCGCCGCTGTCGTGGAAGCCCAGCGAGCCGCTGGTCGAGGCCAGCATCAGGCAGACATCCATCTTGGCCGGGTCCCAGGCGGCCGCCACCGCGTCGACCGCCGCCGCGCCATGCTCGATCCAGATCGAGTCGATGTTGGCGACGAAGACGGGTTCCTCTCCCAGCAGCGGCAGGGCGTGCTTGACCCCCCCGCCGGTCTCCAAGGCTTGCGGGCGCTCGTCGGAGATGACGATGCGCGGGCCAAGACCCTTGGCCTCGCGGGCCTTGAGGTGGGCTTCGACCAGGTCGGCGAAATAGTGGACGTTGACCACGGCGGTCTCGACCCCGGCGTCGGCGAGGCGGTCCAGCATGTGGTCGATCAGCGCCTTGCCGCCGACCTCGACCAGGGCCTTCGGCCGGTCGTTGGTCAGGGGGCGCATGCGGGTGCCGAGGCCCGCGGCCAGCACCATCGCGACTTTCGGGCCGCTCATCGGCGGGTCTCCTCGGGCGCGTAGCGGTCGAACCAGGCCTTGAGGTCGGCCAGGGCCGGGTCGGCGAAGCAGACGTCCAGATAGACCCACAGGCGCGGGATGAAGTCGGCGTAGCGGGGCTTGCCGTCGCGGGTCACCAGGCGCGCGAAGATGCCCAGGATCCGGATGATGTTGAGCGCGCCGAGAGCGTGGTAGTCGGCCAGGAAGGCGGTCCGGTCGAGCTCGGGCCGCGCCGCCAGATAGCGCTCGAGGCAGGCGGCCTCGCGCTCTGGCGAGACGGTGCGGCGGGCGTCGTGCAGCAGCATGGAGAGGTCCCAGGCCGGATGGGCCAGGACCGCATCCTGGAAGTCCAGCATGCCGACCCGCGCCGCGCCCTGTCGCTCCGGCAGCCAGATCAGGTTCTCGGCGTGGTAGTCGCGGTGGCAGAAGACCGTCGCGCCGGCCTCGCCCTTGGCGCGGATCGGCGCCCAGATCGCCTCCCATTCGGCGAGAGCGACGGCGTCGAAGGCGACGTCGCGGAACTGCGGCTGCCACTCGATGAAGATGTCGTGGGCGGTCTTCAGCGCCAGGTCGTCATAGGTCAGCAGCGGCCAGGTCGAACCGTCGTAGTCCAGCACGCTCGGCGTCGGCGCGGCGTGGATGGCGAGCAGGCCGTCGATGGCGGCGTCGTACAGCGGAGCCTCGTCGGTCCCCGTTTCGATCAGGCGAGCGTAGAGGTCGTCGCCCAGGTCCTCCAGCACCGCCAGGCCCGCGCCAGCATCGGCGGCCAGGACCTTGGGCGCCGACAGGCCTTGCGCATTGAGCCAGCCGGCGCAGGCGACAAAGGCGTCCACGCGGCCGGCGGCGAGGCGCGCCAGGGCATTGTAGCCCAGAGCCGCGCGTTGTTCAGGCGTCGCGTCCGGCGGGCAGGGCGCGGTCTCCACCGACGGCGGTTGGTCCATGAAGATGAAGCTTTGGCCGCCTTCGCGATGCAGGCGCTCGTAGCTGCGCGTCGAGGCGTCGCCGCCCAGCGGTTGGCGGCGGACGTCGCCGAAGCCGTGGGCTTCCAGGAACGCGGCCTTCGCCGCCTCGCGTTCAGAACTCAAGGGAACGTCCTTCGAAACTACCGTGCGCCGTGATGACGGCGCGTCGCGCGTCGCCGTCCAGGGCGATGTCTATATCGAGCCGATTCGGCGGCAAACGCCCTTCCAGTCGCTGCGGCCATTCGATCAGAGCCACGCCGCCATCCAGCGCCTCGTCCAGGCCAATCTCATAAGCCTCGTCGGGATCGGTCAGGCGGTAGAGGTCGAAGTGGGCCAGCGGAAAGGCCTGGGTCTCGTAGAATTGCACCAGGGTGAAGGTGGGGCTGGGCACCTCCTCGTCGGGCGTCGTCAGGGCGCGGATCAGGGCGCGGGCCAGGGTCGACTTGCCGGCGCCCAGCGGCCCGGTCAGGCAGAGGGCGTCGCCCGGGCGCAGGGACGCGGCCAGCTGGCGGCCCAAGCCTTGCGTCGCGGCCTCGTCGGGCAGGGGAAGGGTGCTCATGTCCACCCCATAGCGCGTCGCCTTGCCGATGTTGAGGGCGCAAGGCCCTTTCCCCCGCGCCGCGCACGCGCTAACCGCAATCTCGATGCCGACATCCCTCCGCACCGCCTATCGCGAGCGCCTGGCCCAGGGCGAGATCCGCCCCGACGCCGCCCAGGCCGCCGCCGTCGAGGCCCTGTCCCGCCTGGAGGCCGACCTGGACTCGGCCGGCGAGCCGAACTTCTCGTTCTTCGGCCGCAAGCCCAAGAGCCAGCGGGGCGTCTATCTCTGGGGGCCGGTCGGGCGCGGGAAGTCCATGCTGATGGACCTCTTCTTCGACAGCGCGCCGGTCGCCAAGAAGCGGCGCATCCACTTCCACGCCTTCATGGCCGAGGTCCACGCCGACATCGACGCCTGGCGCAAGGGCGACGCGGCCGCCCGCAAGACGCGCTTCGGACAGTCGAAAGGGGACGATCCGATCGCGCCGACGGCCGAATTGATCGCCCAGAACGCCCGCCTGCTGTGCTTCGACGAGTTGCAGGTCACCGACATCGCCGACGCCATGATCCTGGGCCGGCTGTTCGAGGCGCTGTTCGCGCGGGGGGTGACGCTGGTGGCGACCTCGAACCGGCCGCCGGAGGACCTCTACAAGGACGGGCTGAACCGCCAGCTCTTCCTGCCCTTCATCGACATGCTGAAGTCGGCCTTGGACATCGTCGCCGTGCGCGGTCCCGTCGATTTCCGGCTGGACCGCCTGCGGGCGGCCCGCACCTGGCTCTCGCCGATCGACAAGGCCAGCCAGGCCGAGTTCGAGCAGCTGTGGGCGGACATGTTGGACGGCGCGCCGGAGACGGGGGCGACGCTGGAGGTGCTTGGGCGAAAGATGCGCCTGCCGCGCGCCTGCGGCGGCCTGGTCCGCGCCTCGTTCGCCAGCCTTTGTCAGCAGGCGCTGGGGCCGCAGGATTATCTTGCCCTGGCCGAGCGCTTCCACACGATCTTCCTCGAGGACGTGCCCTGCCTGACGCCGGCGCGGCGCGACGCGGCCAAGCGGTTCAACACGCTGATCGACGCCCTCTACGAAGCCGACGCCAAGCTGGTGGCCCTGGCCGAGGCCGAGCCCGAGGCGCTCTATCCAGAGGGCGATGGCGCCTTCGAATTCGAGCGCACCGTCTCGCGCCTGCAGGAAATGCGCTCAGCCGACTATGTGTCGCGCGTCCGCGACTAGGAGCCATCGATGTCCGTCAAAGACCGCGTCCGCGTTCGCGAGACCAAGCTGCTGTCCGACAACTGGTATGTCCTGAAGACCACCACGTTCGACTGGAAGCGGCGCGACGGGGCCTGGCAAAGCCAGAGCCGCGAGCACTACGACCGCGGCAACGGCGCGGTGCTGCTGCCCTATAACCTCGCCAACCGGACCGTGCTGCTGGTCAAGCAGTTCCGCTATCCGGCCTTCGTCAACGGCTACGACGATCTTTTGATCGAGGCGGCCGCCGGTCTTCTCGACGACGCCGAGCCCGAGGTCCGCATCCGCGCCGAGGTCGAGGAGGAACTGGGCTACCGTCTGGGCGCGGTCCGCAAGGTGTTCGAAGCCTTCATGAGCCCCGGCTCGGTGACCGAGATCCTGCACTTCTTCGTGGCCGAGTACGACGCCACGATGCGGATCGGCGAGGGCGGCGGTCATCCCGACGAGGGGGAGGACATCGAGGTGCTGGAGCCGACGATCGACGAGGCCCTAGCCATGATGGCCGACGGCCGCATCCGCGACGCCAAGACCATCATGCTGCTGCAGCACCTGGCCCTAACGGTCTTCGCCCGGCCCTAGTCCAGATCGCGCGCCAACGGAGCGTCGAAGCGCACGACCAGACCGTCCTCGGCGTAGTCGAAGACGATGTGGCCGCGCAGCTCGCCAGCGATGCTGCGCTCGATCAGACGGGAGCCGAAGCCGCGCCGCGTCGGCTGCGCGGCGGGCGGCCCGCCGGTCTCGCGCCATTCGAAGACCAGGCTGGCGTCGCCGGTCACCGACCAGGTCAGCAGGAGGCGGCCCGCCGTGGACAGCGCGCCGTACTTGGCGGCGTTGGTGGCCAGTTCGTGGAACACCATGCCCAGCGACAAGGCCACGCGCGCGGGCAGGTGGACGTCTTCGCCCTCCATCACGACGCGTTCAGCGCCGTAGGGGCCCAGCTCCTGGCTAAGGATCTGCCGCAGGCCCGCGCCGGCCCATCGGCTATCGGTCAGGGCGTTGTGGGTCTGGGACAGGGCCAGCAGGCGCGACTCGAAGGCCTCCGCGAACGCCGCGGGATCCTGGGCGCCACGCAGGGTCTGCTGGGCGATCGCCTGGACCGTGGCCAGGGTGTTCTTGACCCGGTGGTTCAGCTCGTCGAGCAGCAGCCGCTGCCGCTCGTCGGCCTGGACCTGGTCGGTCATGTCGACGCCGTCGACGAACACGCCCGACGCCGTCCCATCCCGCGCGATGA
>JAYRLX010000236.1:0-853 GCA_041905125.1 Caulobacter sp.
GCCACCGTGAAGGGCGGCGCCTATTTCCCGATGACCGTGAAGAAGCACCTGCGAGCCCAGGAGATCGCGGCCCAGAACCGCCTGCCGTGCGTCTATCTGGTCGACAGCGGCGGCGCGAACCTGCCGCACCAGGCCGAGGTCTTCCCGGACCGCGACCACTTCGGCCGCATCTTCTTCAACCAGGCGCGGATGAGCGCGGCGGGCATCCCGCAGATCGCCTGCGTGATGGGCTCGTGCACCGCCGGCGGCGCCTATGTCCCGGCGATGAGCGACGAGACGGTGATCGTCCGCAACCAGGGCACCATCTTCCTGGCGGGTCCGCCTCTGGTGAAGGCCGCGACCGGTGAGGTCATCAGCGCCGAGGAGCTGGGCGGGGCCGAGACCCACGGCCGTCGCTCCGGCGTGGTCGACCATGTCGCCGAGAACGACGAGCACGCGCTGGAGATCGTCCGCTCGATCGTCGCCAATCTGAACACCACCAAGCCCGAGCAGGTCGTTCTGGCCGAGGCCGAGCCGCCGCTCTACGACCCCGAGGAACTGTACGGCGTCGTCCCGACTGACGTGCGCGCGCCCTACGACGTGCGCGAGGTCATCGCCCGCATCGTCGACGGCTCCAGGTTCGACGAGTTCAAGGCGCTGTACGGAACCACCCTGGTCTGCGGCTTCGCCCGTATCTGGGGCCAGCCGGTGGCGATCCTGGCCAACAACGGCGTGCTGTTCAGCGAGAGCGCCGTGAAGGGCGCGCACTTCATCGAGCTGGCCTGCAAGCGCAAGATCCCGCTGGTCTTCCTGCAGAACATCTCGGGCTTCATGGTCGGCGGCAAGTACGAGGCCGGCGGCATCGCCAAGGACG
>JAYRLX010000236.1:863-6035 GCA_041905125.1 Caulobacter sp.
CTGATCGGCGGCAGCTTCGGCGCCGGCAACTACGGCATGTGCGGCCGCGCCTACAGCCCGCGCTTCCTGTTCACCTGGCCCAACAGCCGCATCTCGGTGATGGGCGGCGAGCAGGCCGCCAGCGTTCTGGCCACCGTCCACCGCGACGCGGCCAAGTGGACGCCGGAAGAGGCCGAGGCCTTCAAGGCGCCGATCCGCCAGCGCTACGAGGATGAGGGCAATCCGTACCACGCCACGGCGCGGCTCTGGGACGACGGGATCATTGACCCTGCTCAAACGCGGGACGTCCTGGGGCTTGCAATCTCGGCCAGTCTCAACGCCCCTATCCCGGAGACGACGTTCGGCGTCTTCCGGATGTAGCGTCCCAAAGGAGTAGCCCCATGACCAATCCCATCGCCGATCCCATCGTCGAGGTCCCTGACACCGACGCGATGAGCCCGCTGGTCCACATGGAGAGCACGCCCGAGGGCGCGGTCACCGTCTGGATCAATCGCCCCGAGAAGAAGAACGCCTTCGACGCGGCGACCATCGCGGCCCTGCGCCAGACGTTCGAGACCCTGCACGGGGCCGAGGGCGTGCGCGTGGTGTTCCTGCGCGGCGTCAGCGGGACGTTCAGCGCCGGCGCGGACCTCTCCTGGATGGCCGACGCGGTCGAATGGGACGAGGACGACAATCGCGAAGACGCCCTCGAACTGGCCCACATGCTGAAGGCCCTGCACGACATCCCGGCGCTGACCGTGGCCCTGGTCGAGGGCGCGGCGTATGGCGGCGGCGCGGGGCTGGTGGCGGCGTGCGATCACGCGCTGGCGACGGCGGACGCCAAGTTCTCGTTCTCGGAAGTGAAGCTGGGCCTGACCCCGGCGACGATCAGCCCGTACGTGATCGCCGCTCTTGGTCCGCGCACCGCAAAGCTGCTGTTCGCCACCGCTCGCGTCTTCGACGCCGACGCGGCCTGGAGCTACGGCCTGGTCGACGAGGTGTTCGACGATGTGGCGGGTCTGGAAGCCGCGCGCGACGCCCTGATCGAAGAGATGGTGCCCTGCGCGCCGGGCGCGATCGGCGACGCCAAGGCGCTGGTCAACGACTTTGCTGGTCAGAAACTCGACAGAGGTCTCGTGGAAGAGACCGCGCGCCGCATCGCGCGTCGCCGCGTGTCCGAGGAAGGACAAGAAGGCGTGCGCGCTTTCCTCGCGCGTCGTAAACCCACCTGGGCTGAATAGACTCAACCAGGGGGATAGGGTGGTAACTGGCGCGGAACTGGAAGCGGCGGCGGCGGACTCGGCGGGAGGCTTCGGCCGCGCGAAGAAGAAGCCGTTCACCCACAAGGGCGAGCCCTGCAAGAACTGCGGCACGCCCCTGGAGGGTTGGTACTGCTACAGCTGCGGCCAGAACGCCGACACTCACCACCGGTCGATCCTGCACCTGATCTGGGAGGCCATCGAAGGGATGTTCCACCTCGATGGCCGCCTGGCCAACACCCTGCCGCTGCTGTTCTTCAAGCCCGGCAAGCTGGCCAAGGACTACATGGAAGGCCGCATCGCGCGGCACGTACCGCCGTTCCGCACCTTCCTGGTCGCCTTGCTGCTGTTCATCTTCGCGGCCGAGCACGCGATCCATAAGATCCGTCACGAGATAGAGCTGAAGGAAGAGCGCGAGGTCGCCGCCCTCGCCACGCCAGCCGGCCGCAAGGCCAAGGCGGACGAGATACGGAAAGCGGCGGCTGAAGCGCGCGATGAGCGGCTGTCCAGCGCCGTCGAGGTGCGCGATGAGGCGCTCAAGGAAGCCGGCGCCGACAAGGCCAAGATCGCCGCCGACTACGATGAGCGGGTCAAGAAGGCGCAGGACAAGTACGCCGGGAAGGTCGCCGAGGCCGACACCTTGGAGAAGAACCCCAACGCCGCCGCCGAAGCCAAGGCGAAGATCGAGAAGCGCGGCGAGGACGTGGCGCAAACGATCCGCGGGATCGACCTCCAGAAGTTGGACAAGATCGACGAAGACTCCCAGAAGATCGGCGAGGCCAATATCGGCGGCGAGCACTTCAACGTCGTCACGCCTGGCGCCGACGCCCACAAGGGGGTCAAGGCCAACATCGATCTGGGCGATCACTCCGGAAATCACGGCCTGACCCAGCGGTTCAAGGAGGGGCTCGCCAAGGCGGTGGCCAATCCGGAATACTACGTCGTCGTGATGTTCGGTTGGGCCCACCGCCTGGCGGTCCTGCTGCTGCCGATCATCGGGCTCAGCCTGGCGCTCGTGTACGTGAACCGTCGGCAGTTCTACATCTACGACCACCTGCTGGTGGCCACGAACCTGCTGTCCTTCTCGTTCCTGACCAACGCGATCGGTATGGTCCTTCCGACTCCGCTGGTGGCCCCGTGGCTCGCCATCATCACGTTCTGGACGCCGATCAACCTCTTCCAGACCTTGCGGGGCGGCTACGGCTCGACCGTCGTGGGCGCCATCTTCAAGACGCTGGTCGTCTGGTTCATGAGCGTCTTCTCGTTCGCGCTGCTGCTGGTGCTGCTGCTGATTTTCACCCTCACCCAGATGTAGGCTCCGCTTGATCGCTTCCGTCCTTATCGCCAATCGCGGCGAGATCGCTCGCCGCATCATCCGCACCGCCCGGGAACTGGGCGTGCGGACGGTCGCCGTCTATTCGGAAGCGGACGCCGACGCGCCGTTCGTGATGGAGGCCGACGCGGCGATCCTGATCGGGCCTGCGCCGGCCAAGGACAGCTACCTAGACCCGCGCAAGATCCTGGCGGCCGCCAAGCAGATGGGCGCCGACGCGATCCATCCCGGCTACGGTTTCCTGTCCGAGAACGCCGACTTCGCCCAGAGCGTGATCGACGCGGGCCTGACCTGGATCGGTCCGCCGCCCTCGGCGATCCGCGCCATGGGCCTGAAGGACGCCGCCAAGGCGGTGATGATCGAGGCCGGCGTGCCCACCACGCCCGGCTATCTGGGCGAGGACCAGTCGGTCGAACGCCTGGCGGCCGAGGCCAGCAAGATCGGCTATCCGGTGCTGATCAAGGCCGTGGCCGGCGGCGGCGGCAAGGGCATGCGCAAGGTCGAGCGCGCCGAGGACTTCGAGGCCGCCCTGGGCTCGTGCCGCCGTGAAGCCGCGGCCGCGTTCGGCGACGACCGCGTGCTGCTGGAGAAGTACGTCACCCGCCCGCGCCACATCGAGGTGCAGGTGTTCGGCGACAGCCACGGCAACGTCGTGCACCTGTTCGAGCGCGATTGCTCGCTGCAGCGCCGCCACCAGAAGGTCATCGAGGAAGCGCCCGCGCCGGGCATGGACGAGGCGACCCGTGACGCGGTCTGCGCCGCGGCGGTCAAGGCCGCCCAGGCCGTCGGCTATGTCGGCGCCGGCACGGTCGAGTTCATCGCCGACGCCAGCGAAGGCCTGCGCGCCGACCGCATCTGGTTCATGGAGATGAACACCCGCCTGCAGGTCGAGCATCCGGTCACCGAAATGGTCACCGGCCAGGACCTTGTCGAATGGCAGCTGCGCGTGGCCTCGGGCGAGCGCCTGCCGCTGGAGCAGGACGAGATCACCCTGGACGGCTGGGCCATGGAGGCGCGCCTCTACGCTGAGAACCCGGCCACCGGCTTCCTGCCGTCGACCGGCAAGTTGAAGCACTTCCGCCTGCCCGAGGGCGACGTCCGCGTCGACAGCGCGGTGGAGGAGGGCGGCGAGGTCACCGCCTTCTACGACCCGATGATCGCCAAACTGATCGCCCACGGCGCGGATCGCGAGGACGCCGCCCAGCGCTTGGCCGAGGCCTGCGCCCTGGTCGAGGTCTGGCCGGTCAAGACCAACGCCGCTTTCCTCGCCAAGTGCGCCAGCCATCCCGACTTCGTCGACGGCGCGGTGGACACCGGCTTCATCGAGGCGCGGCTTGAAGAGCTGACCGAGCGGACGTTCAGCGACGAGCCGGCGATGGCCGCGATCGGCTGGCGGCTGGACAGCTTCCTGGAGGCCGAGGCGCGGCCCGACCCTTGGGAGAGCGCGCCGTCCAAGCTGCTGGGCTTCCGGATGAACGCCGACCGCGCGGCCATGACCCTGCCGATGTCGGTGGACGGCAAGCCGACGCCGCTGCGCGTGGCCTTGCTGGCCGGCGGGAGCGAGGACTGGTCCTGGGACATCCGCCACGCCGACGGCCGGACCTTCGACGAGGTCGCGCGCTTGCCGACGACCTACGGCAAGGGGCCGATCCACGTGTTCGAAGGCGGCGACGTCCAGACGTTCGACTTCGAGGCCCATGTCGGCGGGCCGGGGGAGGGCGCCGCCTCGGATGGCGCGATCCTGTCGCCGATGCCGGGCAAGATCGTCTCAGTCGCCGTTGAGGCGGGCCAGAGCGTCAGCAAGGGCCAGACCCTGCTGACGCTGGAAGCCATGAAGATGGAGCACGCCCTGGTGGCGCCGTTCGACGGCGTGGTGGCCGAGCTGTCGGCCTCGGCCGGCGGTCAGGTCAGCGAGGGCGTGGTGCTGGCGCGACTGGAAGGCGCCTGATCTGCGGGGAGCGGGCCAGGCCGTGATCGGCCTAGCCCGGTTCTCTTAGCGGAGCTGGTCCAGCAGCGCCTTGGCGGCGTCTTCGGAGCTGGCGGGGTTCTGCCCGGTGATCAGCTTGCCGTCCACGACGACGAAAGAACCCCAGTCGGCCCCCTTCGCGTAGGTCGCGCCCAATTTCTTGAACTCGTCCTCGACCAGGAACGGCACCACGTCGGTCAATCCGACGGCGGCTTCTTCGGAATTGGTGAAACCGGTGACCTTGCGGCCCTTGACCAGCGGCGAGCCGTCGCCCGCCTTGACGTGGCGCAGCACGCCGGGCGCGTGGCAGACAAAGCCGATCGGCTTGCCGGCGCGCTCGAAGCTTTCGATCAGCTGGATCGAGGCGGGCGCTTCGGCGAGGTCCCACAGCGGGCCGTGACCGCCGGGATAGAAGACCGTGTCGAAATCGGCGGCCTTCAACGTTTCCAGCTTCACCGTGTTCGCCAGGGCCTTCTGAGCCTCGGGATCGGCCTTGAAGCGGTGCGTCAGTTCAGTCTGGGAGTCCGGCTCGTCGCTCTTGGGGTCGAGCGGCGGCTGGCCGCCGGCCGGGGAGGCCCGCACGACCACGGCCCCGGCGGCCATGAAAGCGTGATAGGGCGCGGCGGATTACACCC
>JAYRLX010000237.1:0-6006 GCA_041905125.1 Caulobacter sp.
GCAGCGTCGATGGCCGGCCTGACGTCCTGACCTACACGTCCGAGCCCCTGAAGGCGCCGCTGAAGATCGCCGGCGTGCCGAAGGTGAACCTGTTCGCCTCGACCAGCGGCACGGACAGCGACTGGGTGATCAAGCTGATCGACGTCTATCCGGACGAGGTTCCCAGCCAGCCCGAACTGGGCGGCTATCAGCTGCCGGTCGGCATGACCATCTTCCGGGGCCGCTATCGCGAGAGCTTCAGCCAGCCCAAGGCCCTGACGCCCAACAAGGCGCTGAAGTACCAGTTCATCCTGCCGACGGCGAACTACACCTTCCAGCCGGGCCACCGGATCATGGTGCAGGTCCAGTCCAGTTGGTTCCCGCTCTATGACCGCAACCCGCAGACCTTCGTGCCGAACATTTTCTTCGCCAAGCCGTCCGATTACGTGAAGGCGACGCAGCGGGTGTTCCACGCGGGCGACACCGCCAGCTTCATCGAGCTGCCGGTGGTCGACGCCAAGTAGACGCAAGAAAGGCCGGCGGTGATCCGCCGGCCTTTCCTCTACGGAGAGTTCAAATCGATCAGGCGCGGCCGGGATTGCCTTGGCCGCCGCCTTGCCCAGCCTGACCCGCTTGGCCGCCTTGCTCGCGCTGTTGCGGATTTTGCGGGTTCTGGGTTTGGCCGCCTTGCTGCTGTTGCTGGCCGGGGGCTTGGCGCTGCTGGTCGTTCTGCTGCTGCTGCGGATTACGGTCTTGTTCAGCCATCGGGCTTCTCCTTCGGTTCACAGCGCGCTCGTGACGCACGGAGGAACAACGGACGCGGACTCGCGTCGTTCCTCCGGTCAAGCCGCCTTAATTCCAGTCAAGCTCATGGATTCACTGGACTTTGACGTCTAGGCCGCGCCGCCGCCTGGCCGCCTGGCCTCACCTGTCGACGAAGAAGTCCGCTGGAGTGTGGCGGAATCCCGGGGACCGGGTTAGAAGGCGCGCCCATGAGCACGCCCCAAAAGCCCATGGCCGAATTGGCCGCCGAGTTCGGCCTGAAACCCGCCGAGTACGACGTCGTTTTGAAGCGCCTGGGCCGCGAGCCCAACCTGGTGGAACTGGGCGTGTTCTCGGTCATGTGGTCCGAGCACTGCTCGTACAAGTCCTCAAAGAACCAGCTGAAGAAGTTCCCGATCAGCGGTCCGCGCGTGATCTGCGGTCCGGGCGAGAACGCCGGCGTGATCGACATCGGCGACGGCGACGCGATCATCTTCAAGATGGAGAGCCACAACCACCCCTCGTACATCGAACCCTACCAGGGCGCGGCGACGGGCGTGGGCGGCATCATGCGCGACGTCTTCACGATGGGCGCTCGGCCGATCGCGCTGCTGAACGCCCTGCGCTTCGGCGAGCCCGACCACCCCAAGACCAAGCGCCTGGTGGACGGCGTGGTCGCCGGCATCGCCGGCTACGGCAACTGCGTGGGCGTGCCCACGGTCGCCGGCGAGACCAACTTCCACAAGGGCTACAACGGCAACATCCTGGTCAACGCCATGTGCGTGGGCCTGGCCAAGGCCGACAGCATCTTCTACTCGGCCGCCCCGGGCCCGGGCCTGGCGGTCGTCTATTTCGGCTCCAAGACCGGCCGCGACGGCATCCACGGCGCGACCATGTCCTCGGCCGAGTTCTCGGAGGACTCCGAGGAGAAGCGTCCGACCGTCCAGGTCGGCGACCCCTTCGCCGAAAAGCTGCTGATCGAAGCCACGCTGGAGCTGATGGCCACCGGCGCGGTCGCCGCCATCCAGGACATGGGCGCGGCCGGCCTGACCTCGTCGTCGGTCGAGATGGCCGGCAAGGGCGGCGTCGGCATCGAGCTGAACATGGACATGGTCCCTCAGCGCGAAGAGGGCATGAGCGCCTACGAGATGATGCTGTCGGAAAGCCAGGAGCGCATGCTGGCGGTCCTGAAGCCCGGCCGCGAAAAAGATGGCCACGCCATCTTCGAGAAATGGGGCCTGGACGCCGCCGTCATCGGCTACACCACCGACACCGGCCGCCTCGTCTTGAAGCATCACGGCGAGACGGTCTGCGACGTGCCGCTGGCCCCGCTGTTCGACGACGCGCCGCTGTATGACCGTCCGTGGGTCCAGCCCAAGCTCGACCCGCGCCTCGACCCCGGCCAGATCCCTGGCCCGACGAACTGGAACGACGCCGTCCTGAAGGTCGTCGGCTGCCCCGACATGGCCTCCAAGCGCTGGCTGTGGGAGCAGTACGACCGCCACGTGATGGCCGACACGCTGGAAGACAGCGCCACCGGCTGCGACGCGGGCATCGTCCGCATCCACGACACCGGCAAGGCCATCGCCGTCACCAGCGACTGCACCCCGCGCTACGTCCAGGCCGACCCGTACGAGGGCGGCAAGCAGGCCGTCGCGGAAGCCTGGCGCAACCTGACCGCCGCCGGCGCCCTGCCGATCGCCATCACCGACAACCTGAACTTCGGCAGCCCCGAAAAGCCCGAGACCATGGGCCAGATCGTCCGCGCCACCGACGGCATGGCCGAGGCCTGCCGCGCGCTGGACTTCCCGGTCGTGTCTGGCAACGTCAGCCTCTACAACGAGACTAACGGCGTCGCCATTCCGCCCACCCCGACCGTCGGCGCCGTGGGCCTGCTCGAGGACTACGACCTGCGCACGGGCTTCGGCAACGTGGCCGAGGGCGACACGCTGGTGCTGATCGGCGAGACGCACGGCGAACTGGGCGCCTCGATCTATCTGCGTGAGATCCTGGGCCGCGAGGACGGCGCGCCGCCGCCGGTCGACCTGGCCGCCGAGCGCAAGAACGGCGATTTCGTGCGCGGCCTGATCGCCTCGGGCCTGGTGGCCGGCGTCCACGACCTGTCGGACGGCGGCCTGCTGGTCGCCGCGGCCGACGTGGCCCTGGCCAGCAAGGTCGGCGTCACCCTGAACGCAACCAGCAACGCCAACGCGCACCCGTACCTGTTCGGCGAGGACCAGGCCCGCTACCTGATCGCCACGCCCGATCCGGACGCCGTGCTGGACGCGGCCAAGGAGGCCGGCGTGCACGCCATGGTCGCGGGCGTCGCGGGCGGCGAGACCTTCGCCTCGGACGGCCTGTTCAGCATCCCGCTGGAGACGCTGCGGACGGCGCACGAGGCCTGGCTGCCGGGCTACATGAACGCCCCCAGGGCCTGATCGAAGGCCAGATCAAAGGACCGACAGTATGCGTACCCTGGCCCTGACCGCCCTCGCCGCCTTGCTGATCGCCGGCTGCGCGCCGACCGCTGAGCCGGCCGCGCCGACGGCGGCGAGCCCGGCCTCGGCCTGCTCGGCCAAGGGCGGGACGATCCAACCGGTTGGCAGGGCGCAGGTTCCCACCTGCGTCACGCCCTATGCCGACGCCGGCAAGGCCTGCACCGACAAGAGCCAGTGCCAGGGCGCGTGCATCCTGGAAGGCAATCTGGAGCCGCAAGGCGCCGTCACCGGCCAGTGCCAGAAGACCGACCGCCAGTTCGGTTGCTACGCCAGGGTCGTGAACGGCAAGGCGACGGCCGCGATCTGCGTGGACTGAGGCTGGCTCAGCCCTCCAGAAGGCTCTCCGCCGAGGCCTTCAGGCGGACGGTCAGCCCCTCTGGCGCAAAGTCCTTCTCGACGCCCCCGGCGCCGGTCAGACCAAGATTGACGAGGCGTGAGCCGAAGCCCTTGCGCTTCGGCGGGCTGGCTGGCGGCCCTCCGCGCTCGCGCCACTCCATCAGCACCAGGTCGCCCTCGCGCGTCCAGCTGACGAAGACGCGCCCGCCGTCGTTCGAGAGAGCGCCATACTTGATCGCGTTGGTGGCCAGCTCGTGGATGACCAGCGAGATGTTCTGGGCGATCGGCGCCTTGACGATCAGCGGCGGCCCTTCGACCTCGACCCGGGATAGATCGGCGACGCGCCCCAGGGCCGTCTCGACCAGTCCCTGCAGATCAGCGCCATTCCAGTCGTCTCGCAGCAAGACGTCGTGAGCGCTGGCCAGGGCGTGGAGGCGATCGTCGAAGGTCTGCACGCGCTCGCGATCGGGGACATCGCGCAGGGTCTGCTGGGCGATGGCCTGAACAAGGGCCAGGGTATTCTTTAGCCGATGCGTGGTCTCGGCCATCAGCAGCGCACGCTCCCGCTCGGCGACTACGCGCTGGGTGGTCTCCATGGCGATGTCGAGAATGCCCTCTACCCGATCCCCGTCGCGCAGGGGGCTATACGAGAAGGTCCAATAGGTGTCTTCAGGCGCGCCGTTCCTGGTCATCACCAGGTGCATGTTCTCCATGTAGACCCGCTCGCCCGCCATGGCCTTGTCGACTAGCGGCGCGATATCGGCCCACACGTCCGACCAGACCTCGTGGATAGGCCGGCCTAGAGCGCCGGGATGCCTGGTGCCCAGGAAGGGAATATAGGCGCCGTTATAGATCAGCGTTTGCTCGGAGCCCCAGGTCGCGCAGGTCGCGAACTCGGTGCCCATCATGATGTCGTAGGTCGTCTTGAGGGCTTCCGGCCACGCCTCTTTGGGACCAAGTGGCGTATCAGCCCAATCGAACTCATCTATGCTCTTGGGCACTTGGGTGTCTCACGCGATCCTGGCGTCTTCATTTACCATGACGGATAGTCGGGCCCAACAGTGGACTCGCAAGGCCTTCGCAAGACGCCTTCCTCCTAGACATGACGCCGCCGAACGGCGTCGCCAGCTAGGCCGCGTGGCTCCTGCCCGCCCAGCGCGCCACCGCCTCCAGCAGCTTCGACGGACTGATCGGCTTGCCCAGGTGGTCGTCCATGCCGGCCGCCAGGCAGTTGGCGACCTGTTCGGGCAGGACATTGGCGGTCATGGCGATGATCGGCGTCGCCGCGCCCCGGGCGCTCTCCAAGGCGCGGATTTCCCGCGTGGCGGTCAGGCCGTCCTTGACCGGCATCTGGACGTCCATCAGCACGAGGTCGAACTCGCCCTGACGCATGGCCTCGACACCGGCGACGCCATCGTTGGCGGTCTCCACGATCACGCCGAACGGCTCCAGCATCGCCTTGACCAGCTCGCGGTTCACGGCGTTGTCCTCGACCAGCAGCAGCCGGACGCCCGCCTCTGCGTTCAAGGGCTCGACCGCGTCCACCGGGGCCGAGGGGGCGTCGGCCAGCGGCCCCCGCACCTCGAACCAGAAGGTCGAGCCCTCGCCCTCGACGCTGTCGACGCCGATCCTGCCGCCCATATGCTCGATGATGCGGCGCGAGATCGCTAGGCCCAGCCCGGTGCCGCCGAACCGCCTGGAGACGGCCGCGTCGGCCTGGGAGAAGCGGTCGAAGATCGCCTCGCGGTTCTCGGGCGCGATCCCGATGCCAGTGTCGATCACCTCGGCGCGCAGCAAGGCCTGGTCGCCCTCGATCACCTGGCTGAGCTTGACGGTGATCGCGCCGCGCGCGGTGAATTTCACGGCGTTGGACAGGAAGTTCAGCAGAACCTGCGAGAGGCGAGACCCGTCCAGGTTCATCGGCGCGATGGTCTCTCCAGCCTCGACGATTACGGCCAGGCCCTTGGCGTCGGCGCGCTCCTCGACCAGGGCCGCGCACGACGAGGCCATGGCGGCCGGATCGAACGGCGCGGGATCCAGCTCCAGGCCGGCCGCCTCCAGACGCGAGAAATCCAGCACGTCGTTGACGACGCTGAGCAGGGTGTTGCTGGCGTCGAGGATATGCCCCGCCTGACGCGCGGACGTCTCGTCCAGCCTTCCCGATCGCCGCAGCACCTCCGCGAAGCCGATGATCGCCGTCAGGGGCGTGCGCAGCTCGTGGGTCATGTTGGCCAGGAAGTCGGACTTGGCCGCCGACGCCGCCTCGGCCAACTCCAGCGCCTTGGCGATGTCCAGTTCAAGCCGCTTGCGCTCGGTGATGTCGCGAGAGGTGACGAGCAGGATTCCCGAGCCGTCGCCCAGCCGCGAATAGGAGCTTTCCAGCCATATGATCGAGCCGTCCTTGCGGATGCACTCGTAGTCCAGACTGGCG